>NZ_JBMDKG010000049.1:0-60826 GCF_057809595.1 Variovorax sp. FG153 | reverse complement strand
GATGTTACTCGCTAGTACCTGAAACTAGTGCGTCTACCAATTCCGCCATCTGGGCCCGCATACTTGCCGAAGCAGGTACGCTTTGAATTTCAGGAAAGAAGGAGATCATATCAAAAATAATGTCACTTCCAGCGGCTTGCTGGATGAATTCGAAGGCTCGGTTCAGGGCCATCGCGACGGACATGGCTTCGTGCAACGCGACGATGGCGAAGCCGACATCTATCTGCCCCCCAACGAGATGCGCGCGGTCCTGCACAAGGACCGCGTCAAGGCGCGCGTGGTGCGGCTCGACCGCCGCGGGCGGCCCGAAGGGCGCGTGGTCGAGATCATCGAGCGCCCCGAGCAGCCGATCATCGGCCGCCTGCTGCACGAGGGCGGCATCTGGCTCGTGGCACCGGAGGACAAGCGCTACGGCCAGGACGTGCTGATTCCCAAGGGCGCGACCGGTCCCGCCAAGGTGGGGCAGGTGGTCGTGGTGCAGCTCACCGAGCCGCCCGCGCTCTTCGGCCAGCCCGTGGGACGGGTGAAGGAAGTGCTCGGCGAGATCGACGATCCCGGCATGGAGATCGAGATCGCGGTGCGCAAGTACGGCGTGCCGCACGAGTTCTCCGAAGCGTGCCTGGCGGAAGCCAAGGCGCTGCCCGAGAAAGTGCGTCCGGCCGACAAGAAGGGCCGCGTCGACCTCACCGACGTGCCGCTGGTCACGATCGACGGCGAGGACGCGCGCGACTTCGACGACGCCGTGTACTGCGAGCCCGCGAAGGTCGGCCGCGGCAAGGGCTGGCGCCTCCTGGTTGCGATTGCCGACGTCAGCGCCTATGTGCGCACCGGCTCGGCGATCGACATCGATGCCTACGACCGCGCCACCAGCGTGTACTTCCCGCGCCGCGTGATCCCGATGCTGCCCGAGAAGCTCTCGAACGGCCTGTGCTCGCTGAACCCCGAGGTCGACCGGCTGTGCATGGTCTGCGACATGCTGGTCGCGGCCGATGGCGAGATCTACGCCTACCAGTTCTATCCGGCGGTGATGCACAGCCATGCCCGCTTCACGTACACCGAAGTGGCGGCCATCCTCGGCAACACGCGCGGCCCCGAGGCGGCCAAGCGCAAGGAGCGCGTCAAGGACCTGCTGAACCTCGCCGACGTCTACAAGGCCCTGCTCAAGCAGCGCGGCAAGCGTGGCGCGGTCGACTTCGAGACCACCGAGACGCAGATCATCTGCGACGACGCCGGCCGCATCGAGAAGATCGTGCCGCGCACCCGCAACGAGGCGCACCGCCTGATCGAGGAAGCGATGCTCGCGGCCAACGTCTGCAGCGCCGACTTCATCGCCGAGGGCAAGCACCCGGGCCTGTACCGCGTGCACGAGGGCCCGACGCCCGAGAAGAAGGAAATCCTGCGCGGCTACCTCAAGGCCATGGGTGTGGGCCTGAGCATCACCGACGACCCGGCGCCTGGCGAGTTCCAGGCCATCGCCGAGGCGACCAAGGACCGCCCCGACGCGCAGCAGATCCACACCATGCTGCTGCGCTCGATGCAGCAGGCGATCTACACGCCGATCAACAGCGGCCACTTCGGCCTGGCCTACGAGGCCTACACGCACTTCACGAGCCCGATCCGG
The DNA here is from genome assembly GCF_057809595.1 of Variovorax sp. FG153. Lineage (NCBI taxonomy): Bacteria > Pseudomonadati > Pseudomonadota > Betaproteobacteria > Burkholderiales > Comamonadaceae > Variovorax > Variovorax sp. FG153. Next base: position 59,205 of record NZ_JBMDKG010000049.1, on the reverse strand, counting down.
CGCTATCCCGACCTGCTGGTGCACCGCGTGATCAAGGCCATCCTCGGCAAGACGCGCTACCAGCTGCCGATGCTGCCGACGCCGGGCGAGGCGCATGCCAAGCTCGCCAAGCGGCTGGCCTCGCGCGTGAAGGCGCCGACCACCAAGCCGCAGAAGGCCACGGTCGCGCCGACCAAGGAAGTGCAGGCCTGGGAGGCCGCCGGGCTGCATTGCAGCGCCAACGAGCGCCGCGCCGACGAAGCCAGCCGCGACGTCGAGGCCTGGCTCAAGTGCAAGTACATGCGCGAGCACCTCGGCGAGGAGTACGGCGGCGTGGTCACCGCGGCCACCACCTTCGGCATCTTCGTCACGCTCGATGCGATGTACGTCGAGGGCCTGGTGCACATCACCGAGCTTGGCGGCGAGTACTTCAAGTTCGACGAGATGCGCCAGGAACTGCGCGGCGAGCGCACCGGCATCCGCTATGCCATCGGCACGCGGGTGCGGGTGCAGGTGAGCCGCGTCGATCTCGACGGCCGCAAGATCGATTTCCGCCTGGTGCGCGAGGGCGAGGAACTCACCGCGCGCGCCATGAAGGACAAGGGGGGGCCGGCCGGCGGCGTGCCGGTCAAGGCCTCGGCCAAGCGCGGCGCGCGCCAGAAGGCCGAGGCGCCGGCCGGCGGCACCCGCGGCGGACGCGAACAGGCCGCGGGCGGCCCGCAGTCCGCGATGCAGGCCTTCAAATCGGCGGTCAAGAAGGCCGCCAACAAGATGAAGGGGCGCAAGACGCGCCGCGGCTGAATGCCTCCTTCATCCATCGCATCCAATCCATTCGAATCCATGAACACGCCGAGAAGGAGACAACGGGCATGAGTACAGAGAAGAACAAGGGCATCGCGATCGTCACGGGTGCCGGCACCGGCATCGGCCGCGCCGCGGCGCTGGCCCTGCTGGGCGACGGCTGGAGCGTGGCCCTGGCGGGCCGCCGCCTCGAGCCTCTCGAGCAGGTGGCCGAGGAGTCGGGCGCCGGCGCGCGCGCCTTCGCGGTGCCCACCGACGTGGCCAGCGCCGAGTCGGTGCAGGCGCTGTTCGGCGCCACCGTCGAGCGCTTCGGCCGCGTCGACCTGCTGTTCAACAACGCGGGCGTCGGCAACCCGCCCGGTTCCTTCGAGGACTGGACGCCCGAGCAATGGCGCGGCGTGGTCGACATCAACCTCAACGGGATGTTCTTCTGCATCCAGCAGGCCTTCCGCACGATGAAGGCGCAGACGCCGAAGGGTGGCCGCATCATCAACAACGGCTCGATCTCGGCCACCGCGCCGCGGCCGAATTCGGCCGCGTACACGGCGACCAAGCATGCGGTCGAGGGACTGACCAAGACGGCCTCGCTCGACGGGCGCAAGCACGACATCGCCGTGGGCCAGATCGACGTCGGCAATGCCATGACGGAGCTGGCCGCGCGCATGGCCAAGGGCGTGCCGCAGGCCAATGGCGAGCTCGCGGTGGAGCCGCTGATCGACGTGAAGATCGTCGGCCAGTCGGTGCTCTACATGGCGAACCTGCCGCTCGAGGCCAACGTGCTGTTCCACACGGTGATGGCGACGAAGATGCCCTTCGTCGGTCGCGGCTAGAAGCCCGTCAGCGGGGCGACTGGCGCGCGAGCGCGCCGGCCGTCAGCGGCGGCGCGTCGGCCGGCCAGGCGTCGGCCAGGTGGCCGTGGTGCCAGGCCGCTTCCCGGGCGGCGTCGAAGGCGCCGCGGCCCGCCGCCAGGCCCGCGCCGACCATGCCGGCGAGCACATCGCCGGTGCCGGCGCTCGCGAGGCGGGCATTGCCGGTCGGATTGAGGATGGGCACCGTGCCCGCGTCGTCGGCCACGATCGTTCCCGATCCCTTGAGCACCACGACGGCGCTCGTTTGCGCCGCCAGCCGGCGCGCGGCCGCCAGGCGATCGGCCTGCACCTCGCCGGCCGTACCGCCGAGCAGCCGCGCCGCCTCGAGCGGATGCGGCGTCAGCACCGTGGGCCGGCCGCGCTTCGTGCGCGCCTTCAATTGAGTCCGCAAGCCGTCGTCGCTCGCAAGCGCGTTGAGCGCATCGGCATCGAGCACCAGCGCGCGGGCGGTCGACAGCACGCGCGGCAGCAGCTCGCGCACCGCGGTACCGCCGCCACAGCCGCAGACCACGGCCATTGCCGAGAGATCGAGCGAGCGGGCGTCGCGCAGCATGAGTTCGGGCTGTGCGAGGTCGACCGGTGCCGCGCCCGGATCGAGCAGCCCGACGAAGGTGCGGCCCGCGCCCGCGTGCAGCGCGGCGGACCCGGCCAGCAGTGCCGCGCCGACCATGCCCGAGGCGCCGCCGATCACGGCCACGTCGCCGTAGCTGCCCTTGTGGGAGGCATGGGCGCGCGGCGCGAGCGACGGGGCGCCCGGCAGGCGTGCCACGGGCGGTTCGCTTGTCGCGCCGCAGCCGAGGTCGTCGAACCAGATCTCGCCGGCCGCGTCGCGGCCCTGGGCCGTGAAGAGGCCGGGATTCAGGGTCAGCAGGCTCAGGCAGATGCGTCGCGATGCCGCGCTCTGCCCGGGCAACTCGCCAAGCGAGTGCGTGCCGGTGTCGGCATTCAGTCCTGACGGCACGTCGACCGCGAGCACCGGATGCGGCTCGCCATGCATGCGGCGCAGCCAGTCGGCCATCGTGCCTTGGGGCGGCCGGCCGACCCCGATGCCGAGCAAGGCGTCGATCGCGAGTTCGTAGTGCGCGGGCGGCTCCGAGGCGAAGACCACGCCGGCATCGCGAGCCCGCTGCAGCGAGGCCTTCGCGTCCGCGGGCAGTCGGGTCTCGTCGCCCGCGAAGCTGACGATGGCCTCGAACCCGCGCTGCCGCAACTGCGCGGCCGCCTCGAAGCCGTCGCCGCCGTTGTTGCCCGGCCCGCAGGCCACCCAGACCGTGCGGGCGTGCGGCGCGATCGCCATCGCGAGCCGTGCCACCGCCAGTCCGGCGCGCCGCATCAGCGCGTGGGCGGGCAGGGCGGCCGCGCCGGCCTGCTCGATGCGGCGCGTGGCGGCGAGGTCGAACAGGTCGGCGGCGGTGGCGGCGGTGATGCGATGCATCGGGCGATTCTGCCCCTGCCTATGATCGCGCGATGAAACGCCTCGGACTCCTCGGCTGGCTGATCGCGCTGCTGTTCGCGTGGTTCGCGGCCTTCGTCGTCACGGGCATGGTGCTGGACGAGGGCCTGGGCTGGGCGCTGGGATGGCTGGCCGCCGTCTGGGGCGTGTTCCTGCTGGCCGAATCGCTGCGCTGGGTGCCGCTGCGCGACCTGGCCTGGTCCGCGAGCGTGGGCTGGGGCTTCGGGCTGATCCGCTGGCTCGATCCCCTGGTCGACGGTTCCGCGGGCGCGTGGCGTTGGCTGCTGATGGCCGCTGACCTGCTGTGCCTGGCCGTGTGCGTGCTGGTCGGGCCCGCGTTGCTGTCGGGGTTGGCCCGGCGCCTGCGGCCGCCGGAGCCGCCGCCCCTGCCGGTGGAGAAGCCGGCCGCCTATCCGCGCCAGTGGGGCCCGAAGGACGAGGCCTGAGCCTCAGCTTCCGAGCCGCTCGACGCCCAGGCCTTCGAGGTCCACACCCGGGTCCTGCCCGGCGATCAGGTCGGCCACCACGCGCGCGCTGCCGCACGACAGGGCCCAGCCGCTGGAGCCATGGCCCAGGTTGAGCCACACGCCCGGAATGCCGCTCGCGCCGAGCACCGGCGGCCCGTCGGGCAGCATCGGCCGTGCGCCTTTCCACTGCTGCACACCCGACTGCAAGGTCGCCGCGCCCGGGAACCAGTCCTGCAGCACCTTGTAGAGCGTGAGGATCGCGGGTTGGCTCAGCGTGTCGGCCGAGCCGCCGATCTCGGCGCTGCCGGCCACGCGCACGCGCTGGCCGAGGCGCGAGATCGCGACCTTGTAGCGCTCGTCCATGATCGCGCTGCGCGGCGCATTGAGCGGCTCGCGCACCGGTGCGCTCACCGAGTGCCCGTAGACCGGCGCCATCGGGATCCGCAGGCCGAGCGGGCGCAGCAGCGAGGCCGAGCCGAGCCCGGCGCAGACCACCACCGCATCGAAGCGCAGCGCATCGGAGCCGCTGGCCAGCGACACCGAAGTGGGCGCGGCCCGGCTCAGCGGCGCGATGTCGCAGTTGAAATGGAACTGCGCGCCGAGTGCCTCGGCCTCCCACTTGAGCAACAGTGCGAACTGGCGGCAATTGGCGACCTCGTCCTCGGGCAGGTAGATCGCGCCGGCCAGCGCGGTGTCGGGATTGAGGGCGGGCTCGATCAGCCGGGCCTCGTCGGCATCGACTTCGCGGAACACGCTGCCCGCGCCGCGCAGCACCTCGAGGCCGGGCTGGACCAGCTTGCGCTCGCGCTTGGAACGCAGCAGCACCAGGTAGCCGTCGCTGCGTTCGTAGCTGAGTTCGCGCGCTTCACTCACCTCGTGCAGCCGGGTGCGGCTGTAGAAGGCCAGGCGCTGCATGCGCGCTCGGTTCGCGAGGTAGGTTTCGAGCTTGCAGGCCTTCTGCCAGCGCGACATCCAGCCCAGGTCGCGCGAGGACAGCGGCCAGCGCAGCTTGATGGCGCCGTGCGACGACAGCAGCGAGCGCAGCACCTTCAGGCGCATGCCGGGCGCCGCCCAGGGCGTGACATAGCCGGGCGCCACCAGGCCGGCATTGGCGAAGCTGGCCTCCTCGGCGGCGGCGCCCCGGCGTTCGAAAACGGCCACTTCATGGCCGTCGGACGCCAACTCCCAGGCGGTGGTGACACCGATGATGCCGGCGCCCACGATCGCGATTTTCATTGAGATTCAGAATAAAAAAGAGAGCTGACGCCCATCTGACGAGGGCCTGCAGCTATTGTTTTTGAAGCAGCAGTGCCGTCTCGTCGTGCGGTGCAGCATGCCAGAGCATTGGCCTCGCAGGGCGTTTCCCGGGTGCGGGACGGGGCATCGAGCGTGCGTGTCCGCCGCGCGGTTCGCGACGGATGACGGGACGAAGGAGCTTCAGGGGCTGGCAAGGCGGGCGGGGCAGGGGGGTGTCTGAGGCGCGTGCTATACTCTTTGGGTTTCGCTCACGCGGTACTTTGCCTGTAAGGGACGAGCGCCACGCAGAGGAAACACATTCGCAAACCAGCCCAATCAAGGTGTTGCGACTTCGCTGATGCAGCGTGGCCGGCCAGGCCGGTTTGCAGCGTCCGGCGGAGTGCAAAAACGGGCTGGATTTTAGACCCAACCTTCGGAGTAATTTCAATGTCCGTCACCATGCGCGAAATGCTGGAAGCCGGTGTCCATTTCGGCCACCAAACCCGCTTCTGGAACCCCAAGATGGCCCCGTTCATCTTCGGTCATCGCAACAAGATCCACATCATCAACCTGGAAAAGTCGCTCCCGATGTTCCAGGAGGCGGCCAAGTACGCCAAGCAGCTCACGGCCAACCGCGGCACGATCCTGATGGTCGGCACGAAGCGCCAGGCGCGCGAAATCGTCGCCACCGAAGCCCGCCGCGCCGGCGTGCCCTTCGTCGACACCCGTTGGCTCGGCGGCATGCTGACCAACTTCAAGACCGTCAAGACCTCGATCAAGCGTCTGAAGGACATGAAGGCCCAGCAGGAAGCCGGCCTCGACAGCCTGAGCAAGAAAGAGCAGCTCACCTTCACCCGTGAAATCGAGAAGCTCGAGAAGGACATCGGCGGCATCCAGGACATGACCGCGCTGCCCGACGCCATCTTCGTGATCGACGTGGGCTTCCACAAGATCGCCGTGGCCGAAGCCAAGAAGCTCGGCATTCCGCTGATCGGCGTGGTGGACTCCAACCACTCGCCCGAAGGCATCGACTACGTGATCCCCGGCAACGACGACTCGTCGAAGGCCGTCACGCTGTACGCCCGCGGCATCGCCGACGCGATCATCGAAGGCCGCAACAGCGCGACCAGCGACGTGGTCAAGGCCATCGCCGAAGGTAGCGACGAATTCGTCGAAGTCGAAGAAAGCGCTTCGGCCTGAGCTGCGCGTCCCCGCGCCTGAAGAAGGGGCTTCGTTGCCCCTTTTTTTTAATCTGATTTTCTGAATACGGAGAGAAACAATGGTTGCAATCACCGCAAGCATGGTCGGCGAACTGCGCGCCAAGACCGACGCGCCGATGATGGAGTGCAAGAAGGCTCTGACCGAGGCCGACGGCAACATGGAAAAGGCCGAAGAGCTGCTGCGCATCAAGCTCGGCAACAAGGCCGGCAAGGCATCGAGCCGCATCACCGCCGAAGGCGTGGTGGCCGCCTATGTCGACGACGCCGCCGGCGCGATGATCGAGATCAACTGCGAAACCGACTTCGTCACCAAGAACGACAGCTTCCTGGCCCTGGCCAATGCCGCCGCCAAGCTGGTCGCGCAGAACAACCCGGCCGATATCGCCGCGCTGGGCGCGCTGGCCTACGAGCAGGACGGCTTCGGCCCCACGCTCGAGGACGTGCGCAAGGGCCTGGTCGGCAAGATCGGCGAGAACATGAGCTTCCGCCGCTTCAAGCGCTTCGCCGGCAACGGCAAGCTGGCTTCGTACCTGCATGGCACGCGCATCGGCGTGATGGTCGAGTTCGAGGGTGACGACACCGCCGCCAAGGACGTTGCGATGCACATCGCCGCCATGAAGCCCGTGTCGGTCGCCGCCTCGGACGTCCCGGCCGAGCTGATCGAGAAGGAACGCGCCGTGGCAGCGGGCAAGGCGGAAGAAGACCGCAAGACCGCCGAAGCCGAAGGCAAGAAGCCGCAGCCCGCCGACATCGTTGCCAAGCGCATCGAGGGCGGCGTGCAGAAGTTCCTCAAGGAAGTCTCGCTGCACAACCAGCCCTTCGTGAAGAACGACAAGCAGACCGTCGAACAGATGCTCAAGGCCGTCAACACCACCGTCAAGGGCTTCACCCTGTACGTGGTCGGCGAAGGCATCGAGAAGAAGGTCGACGACTTCGCCGCCGAAGTCGCGGCCCAGGTCGCCGCCGCCAAGGCCGCTGCCTGAGACCGTTCCCGCCAGAAGGCGACAGCGTGCCGGTGCATGCTGTCGCCTTTTCACCGCCAAGCCCTACACTCGCCCCCGCTCACTCTCAAAGGAAATTGCCCATGTCTGATCCCCGCCCAGCCCACAAGCGAATCTTGTTGAAGCTGTCGGGAGAGGCACTGATGGGCGACGATGCCTTCGGCATCAACCGCGCCACCATCGTGCGCATGGTCGCGGAAGTGGCCGAGGTCGTGAACATGGGTGTCGAGGTGGCGGTCGTGATCGGCGGCGGCAACATCTTCCGCGGCGTCGCGGGTGGCTCGGTCGGCATGGACCGCGCCACGGCCGACTACATGGGCATGCTGGCCACGGTGATGAACTCGCTGGCGCTGGCCGATGCCATGAACAAGCAGGGGCTGGTGGCGCGCGTGATGTCCGCCATCGCCATCGAGCAGGTGGTCGAGCCCTACGTGCGGCCCAAGGCGCTGCAGTACCTCGAGGAAGGCAAGGTCGTGGTGTTCGCTGCCGGCACCGGCAACCCCTTCTTCACCACCGACACCGCCGCCGCGCTGCGCGGCGCCGAGATCGGCGCCGAGCTGGTGCTCAAGGCGACCAAGGTCGACGGCGTCTACAGCGCCGACCCGAAGACCCATCCCGACGCGACGCGCTACGCCAGCCTGACCTTCGACCAGGCCATCGCGCAGAATCTCGGCATCATGGACGCGGCGGCCTTCGCGCTGTGCCGCGACCAGAAGCTGCCGATCAAGGTGTTCTCGATCTTCAAGAACGGCGCGCTCAAGCGCGTCGTCATGGGCGAGGACGAGGGCACGCTGGTGCATGCCTAGGAGTATTTGAGAATGACCATTGCCGATATCCGCAGCACGACCGACGCGAAGATGAACCAGTCGATCGCTGCCTTCCAGAACAACCTCACCAAGATCCGCACCGGCCGTGCCAATGCCGCGCTGCTCGACTCGATCCATGTCGAGTACTACGGCTCGCAGGTGCCGCTGAGCCAGGTGGCCAACGTGTCGGTGCTCGACTCGCGCACGCTGAGCGTGCAACCCTGGGAAAAGGGCATGGGCGCCAAGATCGAGAAGGCCATCCGCGAAAGCGACCTGGGTCTCAACCCGGCCTCGATGGGCGAGCTGATCCGCGTGCCGCTGCCGGCGATGAGCGAGGAGCGCCGCCGCGAGATGACCAAGCTGGTGCGCAACGAAGGCGAGAGCGCCAAGATCGCGACGCGCAACCTGCGCCGCGACGCCAACGAGGCGGTCAAGAAGCTGGTCAAGGAAAAGCTGGCTTCGGAAGACGACCAGAAGCGCGCCGAAGCCGAGATCCAGAAAGTGACCGACCGCCACATCGCGGAAATCGATCGCCTGATCACGGCCAAGGAAGCGGAGATCATGGCCGTTTGAGGCTGCCCATGGCCGCCTCCAAGCCGCAGACCATTCCGCACCACATCGCCATCGTCATGGATGGCAATGGCCGCTGGGCCACGCGGCGCTTCCTGCCCCGCGTGGCGGGGCACAAGCAGGGCGTGGAGTCGCTGCGGCGCTGCGTCAAGGCCTGCGTCGATCGCGGCGTGCGGGTGCTCACCGTGTTCGCCTTCTCCTCGGAGAACTGGAACCGTCCGCCCGAGGAAGTCTCGGGCCTCATGGACCTGATGGTCGGCGCGCTGGCGCGCGAGGTGCCCAAGCTCGGCCGCGACGGCGTTCAACTGCGCTTCGTCGGCGAGCGCGGCGGCCTGTCGCCGAAGATGGTGAAGGGGCTGGTCGACGCCGAGAACGCCACGGCGGCCAACGACCGCCTGGTGCTCAACGTGTGCTTCAACTACGGTGGCCGCTGGGACATCGCCCAGGCCGCCGCCAAGCTGGCCGCGCGCGGCGAGCCGCTGACCGAACTCAATCTCGACCGCGCGATGGCGCTGGCCCATGTGCCCGACCCCGACCTGTTCATCCGCACCGGCGGCGAGCAGCGGCTGTCGAACTTCCTGCTCTGGCAGAGCGCCTACGCCGAGCTGTTCTTCAGCGACAAGCTCTGGCCCGAATTCGACGAGGCCGCGCTCGACGAGGGCATCGCCGCATTCCAGAACCGCGAGCGCCGCTTCGGCAAGACCTCGGCGCAGGTCACGACCGACGCCCGATCGCGCCAGACCGCCTGATCCCTCTTTTCCGGACGACCCCGCTGCATGCTCAAGCAACGCATCCTCACGGCGATCGTCCTGTTGGCGATCCTGCTGCCGGCGCTTTTCTATCCTTCCTACGTCCCCTTCGGCTGCGTGATGCTGGTGCTGATCGGCGCCGCGGCCTGGGAGTGGGGGCGCCTCAACGGCTACGGCCAGCGCGTGTCCGTGTTCCTGGGCCTCGAGATGGTGGCGCTGTGCGCGTTCTCGTGGTGGCTCGGGCTGCTGGCCCAGCCGCTGCTGCCGCTGTGGATCGTCGCCAGCGCCGCTTGGGTGCTCGGTGGCGCGGCGCTGCTGCGTGCCGCCGTTCCGGGCTGGCCCAAGGTGCCGCGCGGCATCAGGCTGGTGGGCGGGCTGCTCGCGCTGTGGGTGGCCTGGCTGGCCGCGGTGCAGGCGCGCCTGATCGGCATCAACTTCCTGCTGTCGATCCTGGTGCTGGTCTGGGTCGCCGACGTCTTCGCCTATTTCGCCGGCCGCGCCTTCGGTCTCAAGTTCACGCGCCGCAAGCTCGCGCCCGCCATCAGTCCCGGCAAGAGCTGGGAAGGCGTCTGGGGCGGCATGGCGGGCGTGGTGGTGCTGGCGCTGGCCTGGGTCTGGGCCGATGCCTCGGCACAGGCCACGGTGGCCAGCCTCTACAGCCGGCTGGCGACGCGCGGCTGGTGGCTGCTGCTGCTCGGCGTGGTCTTCATGGCGGCGATGAGTGTGGTCGGCGACCTGGTCGAATCGCTGATCAAGCGCAGCGCGGGCGCCAAGGACAGCAGCCGGCTGCTGCCCGGCCATGGCGGGGTGCTCGATCGGGTGGATGCCCTCTTGCCCACGCTGCCCATTGCAATGATGCTGGCTTTTCTGTGAACACTTTCCCCAGACAACGCGTGACGGTGCTCGGCTCGACCGGGTCGGTCGGCGCCAACACGCTCGACGTCATCGCGCGCCATCCCGAGCGCTTCGAGGTCTTCGCGCTCTCGGCCGCCACCAAGGTCGACGAGATGCTCGCGCAGTGCGCGCGCTTCTCCCCACGCTTCGCGGTCATGGCGAGCGAGGCCCATGCGGCCGCGCTGGCCGAAAAGCTGCAGCAGAACCATCTGCCCACCCGGGTTCTGTCTGGTGCGGGCGCTATCGAAGAGATAGCGTCGCACGACGAGGTCGATGCCGTCATGGCCGCCATCGTCGGCGCCGCCGGCCTGGGTCCCTGCCTGGCGGCCGCGCGCGCCGGCAAGCGCCTGCTGCTGGCCAACAAGGAGGCGCTGGTGGTCGGCGGCGACCTGTTCATGCGCACGGTGCGCGAGGGCGGGGCGACGCTGCTGCCGATCGACAGCGAGCACTCGGCCATCTTCCAGTCGCTGCCCGAGGACCCGTCCACCTGGGCGCGGCGCATCGACAAGATCATCCTCACCGCATCGGGCGGTCCGTTCCGCACCCGCGCGCCCGACACCCTGGGCTCCGTCACGCCCGAGCAGGCCTGCGCCCATCCCAACTGGGTGATGGGGCGCAAGATCTCGGTCGACTCGGCCACCATGATGAACAAGGCCCTCGAAGTGATCGAGGCGCGGCACCTGTTCGGCGTGGCGCCCGAGCAGATCGAGGTGGTCATCCATCCGCAGAGCGTGGTCCATTCGATGGTGCAGTTCACCGACGCCTCGGTGCTGGCCCAGCTCGGCACGCCCGACATGCGGGTGCCGATCGCCGTCGGCCTGGCCTGGCCCGAGCGCATCGAGAGCGGGGCCACGCGGCTGGACTTCCGCCAGCTGGCCGACCTGAGCTTCGCCGCGCCCGACGCGGCGCTCTTCCCGGGCCTGGACCTGGCCTGGCAGGCGCTGCGCGCGGTGCCGGGCACCACGGCCGTGCTCAATGCCGCCAACGAGGTCGCGGTCGAGGCCTTCCTGGCGCGCCGGCTGCGCTTCGACCGCATTCATGCGGTCAACATGGAAACTTTGGAGGCAGTTGCGCCCTCCAAGCCGGCGTCGCTGGCCGATCTGCTGGCCATCGACGCCAGCGCCCGCGCCGCCGCGAATGCCGCGGCGCTGCGCCTTTCCGCCTGACGCCCACCCGCGTCGCCGATTCCCAGAAGCAAGGTTCCGGATGCTCACCCTCGTCGCGTTCATCGTCGCGCTCGGCCTGCTGATCACCGTGCACGAGTTCGGGCACTACCGGGTCGCGGTGGCCTGCGGCGTCAAGGTCAAGCGCTTCGGCGTGGCCACGCTGCCCTTCGGTAGCCCGGACAGCCCCTCGCTGCTCGGCCGTTTCCTCTGGCGCATCAGCAAGCCCGTCTATACCTGGAAGCCGCGGCGCCAGCATCCGGGGCAGGACACCGAGTTCGCCGTCGGCCTGTTCCCTTTCGGCGGCTACGTCCAGATGCTCGACGAGCGCGAGGCGCCAGTGGCGCCCGAGGAGCGCCACCGCGCCTTCAACACCCAGCCGCTGCGCTCGCGCGCGGCCATCGTCGCGGCCGGCCCGATCGCCAACCTGCTGATGGCGGTGGCCCTCTACACGGCCGTGAACTGGATCGGCGTGCAGGAGCCGGTGGCGACCCTGGCGCGGCCGGTGGCGGCCTCGCTGGCCGAGCAGGCCGGGCTGCGCGGCGGCGAGCACATCGCCCGTGCCGGCTTCGAGGGCGACGATCTGAGCGAGGTCCAGTCCTTCGAGGACCTGCGCTGGCGCATGACCCGCGGCGCGCTCGACGGCCACGACCTGACGCTCGAGGTGGCGGGGCAGGGCGGCCAGCCGGCCCGCACGCTGGTGCTGCCGCTGAGCCGCATCGAGGCCAAGGATGCCGATGCCCAGATGTTCCGCAAGATCGGCGTGCTCGCGCCCATGACCCGCCCCGAGATCGGCGAGGTGATGGCCGGCGGCGCCGGCGAGCGCTCGGGCCTGCGCCGCGGCGACCTGGTGCGCGCCATCGGCGACACCGCCATCGTCGATGGCCAGCAGCTGCGCGAGGCGATCCGTGCCTCGGTCAAGGACGGCAAGGCGCAGGCGCAGCCGTGGCGGATCGAGCGCGAAGGCCGTGCCCAGACCCTCGAGGTCGTGCCCGAGGTGCGCGACGAGGGCGGCCTGAAGGTCGGCCGCATCGGTGCCTACGTGGGCGCGCCGCCCGAGATGGTGACCGTGCGGCAGGGACCGGTCGACGGCGTCTGGCGCGGCGTGGTCCGTACCTGGGAGGTGTCGGCGCTGACCGTGCGCATGATGGCCAAGATGGTCATCGGCCAAGCCTCGATCAAGAATCTCAGCGGCCCGATCACCATCGCCGACTACGCCGGCAAGTCCGCCAGCCTGGGGCTCACGCAGTACCTGGTGTTCCTCGCACTCATCAGCGTGAGCCTGGGCGTGCTCAATCTGCTCCCGCTGCCGGTCCTCGATGGGGGGCACCTGATGTATTATCTTTGGGAGGGCCTGACCGGTAAAAGCGTCTCCGACGTCTGGATGGACTGGCTTCAGCGCGGTGGCGTTGCCCTGCTCCTGGTCATGATGTCGATTGCCTTGTTCAACGACACATCGCGGCTCTTTGGTTAACTATCTTGCCGGCCCTTTCCGCGCCGGATCAATTCACAGATGAACAAAAACTTCAGTCGCTTTCGCCTGCGTAGCGTTGCCGCACTGGTGGCCAGCACGTTGGCGGCCACGGCAGCCTGGGCCGTCGAGCCTTTCACCGTGCGCGACATCCGCGTGGAAGGCCTGCAACGCGTGGAGCCCGGAACGATCTTCGCGTCGTTGCCGCTGCGCGTGGGCGACACCTACAGCGACGACCGCGGTTCCGCCGCGATCCGCGCGCTGTTCGATCTGGGGTTGTTCAAGGACGTGCGCATCGACGTCAACGGCAATGTGCTGGTGGTGATCGTCGAGGAGCGCCCGACCATCGCCGACGTCGACTTCGTCGGCACCAAGGAATTCGACAAGGCCGCGCTGCAGAAGGCGCTGCGCGAAGTCGGCCTGACCGAAGGCCGGCCCTACGACAAGGCCCTGGCCGACCGCGCCGAGCAGGAGCTCAAGCGCCAGTACGTGAGCCGCAGCCTCTACAACGCACAGGTCGTGACCACCGTCACGCCGATCGAGCGCAACCGCGTGAACCTGACCTTCACGGTCACCGAGGGCGACTCGGCGCGCATCCGCGAAGTGCACATCGTCGGCAACAAGGACTTCAGCGAGAGCACGCTGCTCGACCTGTTCGACCAGGACAGCGGCGGCTGGCTCAGCTGGTACACCAAGTCGAACCAGTACTCGCGCGCCAAGCTCAATGCCGACCTCGAGACGCTGAAGAGCTACTACATCACGCGCGGCTACCTCGAATTCCGCGTCGACTCGACCCAGGTCGCGATCTCGCCGGACCGCCAGGACCTGTCGGTCACGGTCAACATCACCGAAGGCGAGAAGTTCGTGGTCGCGGGCGTCAAGCTCGACGGCAACTTCCTCGGCCGCGACGACGAGTTCAAGACGCTGGTCACGATCAAGCCGGGCGAACCCTACAACGGCGAGCAGGTCAACGCGACCACCAAGGCCTTCACCGACTACTTCGGCACCTTCGGCTACGCCTTCGCGCGCGTGCAGGCCAAGCCCGAGATCGACCGGGTCAACAACCGCGTGACGCTGGTGCTGCAGGCCGAGCCCTCGCGCCGCGTCTACGTGCGCCGCGTGAACGTCGGTGGCAACACCCGCACGCGCGACGAAGTGATCCGCCGCGAATTCCGCCAGTACGAGGCTTCCTGGTACGACGGCGACAAGATCAAGCTCTCGCGAGACCGCGTGGACCGCCTGGGCTACTTCACCGAAGTGAACGTCGAGACCCAGGAGCTGCCGGGCTCGCCCGACCAGGTCGACCTGCTGATCACCGTGGCCGAGAAGCCCACCGGTTCGCTGCAGCTGGGCGCCGGCTACTCGAGCGCGGAGCGCGTCTCGCTGACTTTCGGCATCCAGCAGGAAAACGTGTTCGGCTCGGGCAACTACCTGGGCCTGCAGGTCAACACCAGCAAGTCGAACCGCACGATCTCGGTGACCACCACCGATCCGTACTTCACCAAGGACGGCATCTCGCGCACGATCAGCGTCTATCACAACACGACCCGCCCCTACAACACGGCGGTCGACGGCGATTACCAGCTGGTCAACCAGGGCGCCTCGATCCGCTTCGGCGTGCCGTTCAGCGAACTCGACACCGTGTTCTTCGGCATCGGTGTGGAGCGCTACGCCTTCAAGTCCAAGAACACCTACGCGTTCCTGACCCCGAACGCCTACCGCAGCTACTTCGGCTGCACGACGCGTCCGGTCCCGAGTCTCGTGCCGGGCATCACTTTCGACGTGATCGACGGTTGCGCGAACGACAGCGTCTGGGGCATCCCGCTGACCGTGGGCTGGGCGCGCGACGACCGCGACAGCGCCCTGGTCCCGACCAAGGGCCGCCTGCAGCGCGCCAACCTCGAGATCGGCGTCGGCGGCGACATGCGGTACATCAAGACCAACTACCAGTACCAGCAGTTTTTCCCGATCAACAAGCAGTACACCTTCGCGATCAACTCCGAAGTCGGCTACGGCAAGGCGTTCGGCGGCAAGGTCTACCCGATCTTCAAGAACTTCTACGCCGGCGGCCTGGGCTCGGTGCGCGGCTTCGAACAGAACTCGCTCGGTCCGCGCGACGTGCCGCTGCTCGGCCAGACCGAAGGCGCGGCGCTCGGCGGTACCAAGAAGGCGATCTTCAACGCCGAGCTCAGCACGCCGTTCCCCGGCGCCGGCAACGACCGCACGCTGCGCCTGTACGGCTTCTTCGACGCCGGCAACGTCTTCGGCTCGCGCTCGGCCGGCCTCACCGACGAGCAATGGAAGGCCTCGAAGAAGATCCGTGCCTCGGTCGGCCTCGGCATCAGCTGGATCTCGCCGCTCGGCCCGCTGCGCATCGCCTACGCCGTGCCGGTGCGCCAGCAGAAGGAAGTGCAGGACCCGAACACGGGCGTCATCCTGATCCCGAAGGATAGAATCCAGCGCCTGCAATTCCAGATCGGAACCTCTTTCTAATGACGCATTTGATTCGCGCCGCGGCAGGCGCGTTGCTGATTCCCGCGATGGCATGGGTCGCGGCGCCTGCATGGGCGCAGGCGCAGGAAACATTTCGTATCGGCTTCGTCAATCCCGACCGCGTGCTGCGCGAAGCGCAGCCCGCGAAGGCGGCGCAGGCCAAGCTCGAGGCCGAGTTCCTCAAGCGCGAGAAGGACCTGACGGCGCAGGGCGATGCCCTCAAGGCCGCCTCCGAGAAGTTCGAGCGCGAAGCCGCCACGCTGCCCGAAAGCCAGCGCAACGCGCGCCAGCGCACGCTGATCGAGCAGGATCGAGACTTCCAGCGCCGTCGCCGCGAGTTCCAGGAGGACCTCAACGCCCGCAAGAACGAAGAGCTGCAACAGGTCTACGACCGTGCGAACCGCGTGGTCAAGCAGGTTGCCGAAGCCGAGAAGTACGACGCCATCCTGCAGGAAGCGATCTACATCAACCCGAAGCACGACATCACCGACAAGGTGATCAAGGCGCTCAACGCCTCGCTGAGCACGCCGTCGCCCGCTTCCTCGCCCACGGGCGGCAAGTAACGCCGCGTACCGGCGTGGCGCTGCAGCTAGGAGCCATCGTTGACGCCCTCGGGGGCGAGCTTCATGGCGATGCGACGCTGTCCATCGAGCGGCTGTCCCCGCTCCAGAATGCACAGCCCGATGCGCTCAGCTTCCTGAGCCATCCCAAATACCAGCAGGAGCTCGCGGCCTCCAGGGCCGCCTGCGTGATCGTGTCGCCCGCGATGAGCGAGGCCGCAGCCGCGCGCGGGGCCTACATCGTCGCGGCCGATCCCTACCTCTATTTCGCGCGGCTCACGCAGCTGTGGAAGTCGAGCCATGCACGGCCCGAGGCCGAGCGCATCCATCCCTCGGCCGTGGTCCATCCCGAAGCGCAGGTCGACTCCACGGCCCGCATCGGCGCGCTGTGCGTGGTCGAGCGCGGCGCGCGCATCGGCGCCGGCACGGTGCTGAAGTCGCGCGTCACCGTGAGCGAGGACTGCACGATCGGCGAGCGCTGCCTGCTGCATCCGGGCGTGGTCATCGGTGCCGACGGCTTCGGTCTCGCGCCGAGCAAGGAGGGCTGGGTCAAGATCGAGCAGCTCGGTGCGGTGCGCGTCGGCAATGACGTCGAGATCGGCGCCAACACCTGCATCGACCGCGGCGCGCTCGACGACACCGTGCTCGAGGACGGCGTGAAGCTCGACAACCTGATCCAGATCGGCCACAACGTGCGCATCGGCCGCAACACCGCGATGGCGGGTTGTGTCGGCGTGGCCGGCAGCGCGACCATCGGCGCCAACTGCACCTTCGGCGGCGGCGCCATCGTGCTGGGCCACCTGAGCGTGGCCGACAACGTCCACGTGTCCGCCGCCACCGTGGTGACACGCTCCATCCGCAAGGCCGGCCAGTACACCGGCATGTTCCCCATCGATGACAATGCGACCTGGGAAAAGAACGCTGCAACGCTCAAGCAGTTGCACAGCCTGCGCGAACGACTGAAGGCGCTGGAGAAGGCTCCCCCCCAACAATGACGACGATGCAGGAACAGAAGACCACCATGACGACGACGCTCGACATCCATCAAATCCTCAAGCTGCTGCCGCACCGCTATCCTTTTCTGCTGGTCGACCGCGTGCTGGACATGGAGAAGGGCAAGCGCATCACGGCGCTCAAGAACGTGACCATGAACGAGCCGTTCTTCAACGGCCACTTCCCGCACCGCCCGGTGATGCCCGGCGTGCTGATGCTCGAAGCCATGGCGCAGGCCGCGGCGCTGCTGTCGTTCCGTTCGCTCGACATCGTGCCCGACGACAACACCGTCTATTACTTCGCCGCGATCGACGGCGCGCGCTTCAAGCGGCCCGTGGAGCCGGGCGACCAGCTCACGCTGGAGGTCGAGATCGAGCGCATGAAGGCCGGCATCTCGAAGTTCAAGGGTCGGGCGCTGGTGGGCAGCGAGCTGGCCTGCGAGGCCTCGCTGATGTGCGCGATGCGCCAGATCAACGCCTGACGATCGGCGCATGACGCAGGTTCATCCGACGGCCATCGTCGATCCCAAGGCCGAACTCGATCCGTCGGTCGCGGTCGGTCCCTATACCGTGATCGGTCCGCATGTGCGTATCGGTGCGGGAACGGTCATCGGCTCGCATTGCGTGATCGAGGGTCACACGACCCTCGGCCGCGACAACCGCATCTTCCAGTTCTCCTCGCTGGGTGCGGTACCGCAGGACAAGAAGCACGCGGGCGAGCCGACCGAGCTCACGATCGGCGACCGCAACACGGTGCGCGAGTTCTGCACCTTCAATGTCGGCACTGTGCAGGATGCGGGCGTCACCCGTATCGGCGACGACAACTGGATCATGGCCTACGTGCACATCGCGCACGACTGCCAGCTCGGCAACCAGATCACCATGGCCAACAACACCACGCTGGCCGGCCATGTGCATATCGGCGACTGGGTCACCGTCGGCGGGCTGGTGGGCATCCTCCAGCGGATGCGTATCGGCGCGCACGCGATGATCGGCTTCGGCACCCATGTCGCGATGGACGTGCCACCCTACATGGTGGTCGACGGCACCCCGCTCGCGGTGCGCGGCGTGAACCTGGTCGGCCTGCGCCGGCGCGATTTCTCGGCTGGGCGCATCGCGGCCATCCGCGACATGCACAAGCTGCTGTACCGCCAGGGCAAGACGCTCGAGGAGGCGCGCGCCGGCATCGCCGCGCTGGCTGCCGAAACGCCCGATGCCGCGGCCGACGTGGCGTTGATGGACGGCTTCCTCGCCACTTCCACGCGCGGCATCGCGCGCTGAGCGTCCAGCGATGACATCCAACGGGCAGCGACGCTTCGCGCTGGTCGCCGGCGAAGCATCCGGCGACCTGCTGGCCGGGTTGCTGCTCGACGGCCTCACCGCGCGCTGGCCCGATCTGCAAACCGCCGGCATCGGCGGCCCGCGCATGCTGGCGCACGGTTTCGAGAGCTGGTGGCCGCAGGAAAAGCTCGCGGTGCGCGGCTACATCGAAGTGTTGCGCCACTACGCCGAGATCGCGGGCATCCGGCGCCAGCTCAAGGCGCGGCTGCTGCGCGAATGGCCCGAGCTCTTCATCGGCGTCGACGCGCCCGATTTCAACCTCGACCTCGAGGCCGGCCTGCGCGGCCGCGGCATGAAGACGGTGCACTTCGTCTGCCCGTCGATCTGGGCCTGGCGGCCCGAGCGCATCGAGAAGATCCGCGCCGCGGCCGACCACGTGCTGTGCATCTTCCCGTTCGAGCCCGAGCTGCTGGCCTCGCAGGGCGTGCAGGCGAGCTACGTCGGGCATCCGCTGGCCAACGTGATTCCCATGACGGTCGACCGCGCGGCGGTGCGCGCCTCGCTGGGCCTCGCGCCCGACGCGCAGGTGGTGGCGCTGCTGCCGGGCAGCCGGCGCTCCGAAGTCCGCTACCTGGCGGCCCGTTTCTTCGAAGCCGCCGCGCTGATGCGCAAGGCGCGGCCCGCACTGCGCTTCGTGGCGCCGATCCTGCCGGGCCTGCGCGCCGAGGTCGAGGCGCTGCTGAAGGCCAGCGGCCTGGGCGACGCGGTGACGCTGCTCGACGGCCAGTCGCATGCCGCGCTGTCCGCCTGCGACGTCACGCTGATCGCCAGCGGCACCGCCACGCTCGAGGCTGCGCTGTTCAAGCGGCCGATGGTCATCGCCTACAACATGAACAGCCTCTCGTGGCGGATGATGCAGCGCAAGCAGCTCCAGCCGTGGGTCGGGCTGCCCAACATCCTGTGCCGCGACTTCGTGGTGCCCGAATTGCTGCAGGAAGCCGCGTCGCCCGAGGCGCTGGCCCAGGCCACGCTCGAATGGCTCGACGCGCCCGAGCGGGTGCTCGCGCTCGAGGCGCGTTTTGCCGAACTCCACGTGCAACTGCAGCGCGATACGCCGACACTGTGCGCCGATGCGATCCAGAAAGTTCTTGAAGGCTGAGCAGGCGCCCCTGGCCTGGGACGCGCCCGGCCTGCTGGCGGGCGTGGACGAAGCGGGACGCGGTCCGCTGGCCGGGCCGGTGGTGGCCGCGGCCGTGATCCTCGACGACGAGCGCCCGATCCGCGGCCTGGCCGACTCCAAGACCCTGACCGCGCTGCAGCGCGAGCGCCTGCACGACCAGATCATGGCCAAGGCGCTGTGCTGCTCGATCGCGCAGGCCAGCGTGGAGGAGATCGACACCCACAATATCCTGCAGGCGACCATGCTGGCGATGCGCCGCGCGGTCGAGGGCCTGCGCCTGAAGCCGGCCAAGGTGCTGGTGGACGGCAACCGGCTGCCCCAGCTCGACGTGCTGGCCGAGGCCATCGTCAAAGGCGATGCACGGGTGAAGGCGATCTCGGCCGCATCGATCCTGGCCAAGGTGCACCGCGACCGGCTCTGCGAGCAGCTGCACCAGGAGTTTCCGCACTACGGCTTCGCGGGCCACAAGGGCTACGGCACGCCCGAGCATCTCGAGGCCTTGCTGCAGCACGGCGCCTGCGTGCACCACCGGCGCTCGTTCAGCCCGGTGGCGGCCGCGCTGGCGCGCATGGCGCCTGCCGTGCCGGTCGTCCAGGTCGAATCGCCGCTGCCCGCTGTGTCGGTGCAGACCCAGGTCGTGGCGATCGAACTTCGTCCGGCGCCCTGATCCGATGACCACGCCCGCCGGCCCGAGCCGCATCAGCTCGCGCGACAACCCATTGCTCAAGGACCTGCGCAAGCTGGCGCAGGACCCGGGCGCCTACCGCAAGCTGGGCCGCATCTGGCTCGAGGGTGACCACCTGTGCCGCGCCGCGCTGGCGCGTGGCGTGACGCCGTCGGTGGCCGTGTTCTCGCTGTCGTTCTGGCCGCAGGCGCCCGCCGAATGGTCGCGCGATGCCGCCAAGACCGTGGTCGTCGACGACGAACTGCTGAAGGCGGCGAGCGGGCTGGAATCGCCGGCGCCGATGGGCTTCCTGCTCGAGCTGCCCGAGCGGCCCGCAGTGCTGCCCGAGGCGCCCACCGTGGTCCTCGACCGGTTGCAGGACGCCGGCAATGTCGGCTCGGTGCTGCGCAGCGCCGCCGCCTTCGGCTTCCAGCAGGTGATCGCGCTCAAGGGCACGGCGGCGCTCTGGTCGCCCAAGGTGCTGCGCGCGGGCATGGGCGCCCATTTCGGCCTGCGGCTGATCGAGGGTGTCGATGCCGAGGCGCTCGCGGCACTGGCGGTGCCGCTGGTCGCCACCAGCTCGCACCGCGGCGACTGGCTGCACGCGGCGAAGCTGCCGCATCCCTGTGCCTGGCTGCTGGGCCACGAAGGGCAGGGTGTGTCGGCCGCGCTCGAGGCGCTGGCCACGCACCACATCCGCATCGCGCAGCCCGGCGGCGAGGAATCGCTCAACGTGGCCGCGGCCGCCGCCATCTGCCTGCATGCCAGTGGCGCGTCGGCCCTCAAAGGATAAGAAACATTCTCAGTTGCCCGCCGGGTTCATGCCATTGACGCATGGCTGGTGTACGCGCTAGCGAATCTTCATGCCCCGCGAGGCGAGAGGCCGCGGCCGCCGGGCTACAATCGGGGGCTTACTCGCAAATCAGCGTCGCCCGGCCGCATTCCACGCCATCTTCCCCTTAAGCAGCAGTCCCAAGGCTTCGAAGCCCGGGACGCCGGGCGACCGTAACCATCCGGAGAACCCAGTGCTTTTGTCTCTCAAGGGAAGTTTCCCGCCCGCCATCCTGGCGCTCGCAGACGGCACGGTCTTTCAAGGCAACTCGATCGGAGCCACAGGCTCCACCGTCGGCGAAGTGGTGTTCAACACCGCGATGACCGGCTACCAGGAAATCCTCACCGACCCGAGCTACTGCCAGCAGATCGTGACGCTCACGTATCCGCACATCGGCAACTACGGCGTCAATCCCGAGGACATCGAGGCCGACAAGATCCATGCCGCGGGCCTCATCATCCGTGACCTGCCGCAGATCGCCTCCAACTTCCGCCATACCGCGACGCTGTCGCAGTACCTGGTGGAGGGCAAGACCGTCGCCATCGCCAACATCGACACCCGCAAGCTGACCCGCCACCTGCGCACGCATGGCGCGCAGAACGGCTGCATCCTGGGACTGGCCGAAGGGGAAGCGGTCACCCAGGCGCTGATCGACAAGGCGATCGCCGCCGCCAAGGCCGCGCCGAGCATGGCCGGCCTCGACCTGGCGAAGGTCGTGTCGGTCAAGCAGACCTACGAGTGGACCGAGACCGAGTGGAAGCTGGGGTCGGGCTATGGCGTGCAGATCACGCCGCGCTTCCACGTCGTGGCCTTCGACTACGGCGTCAAGAAGAACATCCTGCGCATGATCGCCCAGCGCGGCGCGCGCATCACCGTGGTGCCGGCCCAGACGCCCGCGGCCGACGTGCTCAAGCTCAAGCCCGACGGCATCTTCCTGGCCAACGGCCCCGGCGACCCGGAGCCCTGCGACTACGCGATCAGCGCCGTCAAGGAACTGATCGAGACCGGCATCCCGACCTTCGGCATCTGCCTGGGCCATCAGATCATGGCGCTGGCCTCGGGCGCGAAGACCTTCAAGATGAAGTTCGGCCACCATGGCGCGAACCACCCGGTCAAGGACCTCGACAGCGGCCGCGTCAGCATCACGAGCCAGAACCACGGTTTCGCGGTCGACGAGAAGTCGCTGCCGGCGAACCTGCGTCCCACCCACGTGAGCCTGTTCGACAACACGCTGCAGGGCCTGGCGCGCACCGACAAGCCCGCGTTCTGCTTCCAGGGCCACCCCGAAGCCTCGCCCGGCCCGCACGACATCGGCTACCTGTTCGATCGCTTCACGGCACTCATGGAAAAGAACAAGACGGAAAAGACGGAGAAAGAGAATGCCTAAGCGCACAGACCTCAAATCGATCCTCATCATCGGCGCCGGCCCGATCATCATCGGCCAGGCCTGCGAGTTCGACTACTCCGGCGTGCAGGCCTGCAAGGCGCTGCGCGAGGAGGGCTACAAGGTCATCCTGATCAACAGCAATCCCGCGACGATCATGACCGACCCGGCCACGGCCGACGTCACCTACATCGAGCCGATCACCTGGCAGACGGTCGAGAAGATCATCGCCAAGGAGCGTCCCGACGCGATCCTGCCGACCATGGGCGGCCAGACCGCGCTGAACTGCGCGCTCGACCTCTGGCGCAACGGCGTGCTCGACAAGTACCAGGGCGCGGCCACCGGCAAGCCGGTCGAGCTGATCGGCGCCACGCCCGAGGCCATCGACAAGGCCGAGGACCGCCTGAAGTTCAAGGACGCGATGACCAAGATCGGCCTGGGCTCGGCGCGCTCGGGCATCGCGCACTCGATGGACGAGGCCTGGGCGGTGCAGAAGAGCGTGGGCTTCCCGACCGTGATCCGCCCGAGCTTCACGCTCGGCGGCACCGGCGGCGGCATCGCCTACAACTCGGAGGAGTTCGAGACCATCTGCAAGCGCGGCCTCGAGGCCTCGCCGACCAACGAGCTGCTGATCGAGGAATCGCTGCTCGGCTGGAAGGAATACGAGATGGAGGTCGTGCGCGACAAGGCCGACAACTGCATCATCGTCTGCTCGATCGAGAACCTCGACCCGATGGGCGTGCACACCGGCGACTCGATCACCGTGGCGCCCGCGCAGACGCTGTCGGACAAGGAATACCAGATCCTGCGCAACGCCTCGCTGGCCGTGCTGCGCGAGATCGGCGTCGACACCGGCGGCTCGAACGTGCAGTTCTCGATCAACCCGAAGGACGGCCGCATGGTCGTGATCGAGATGAACCCGCGCGTGTCGCGTTCGTCGGCGCTGGCCTCCAAGGCCACCGGCTTCCCGATCGCCAAGGTCGCGGCCAAGCTGGCCGTGGGCTACACGCTCGACGAGCTGCGCAACGAGATCACCGGCGGCGCCACGCCGGCCTCGTTCGAGCCCTCGATCGACTACGTGGTCACCAAGATTCCGCGCTTCGCGTTCGAGAAGTTCCCGCAGGCCGATTCGCGCCTCACCACCCAGATGAAGTCGGTGGGCGAGGTGATGGCCATGGGCCGTACCTTCCAGGAATCGTTCCAGAAGGCGCTGCGCGGCCTCGAGGTCGGCGTCGACGGCATGAACGAGAAGACGCAGGACCGCGAAGTGCTCGAGAAGGAACTCGGCGAGCCCGGCCCCGAGCGCATCTGGTACGTGGGCGATGCCTTCGCCCAGGGCCTGAGCGTGGACGAGGTGTTCGCGCTGACCAAGATCGACCCGTGGTTCCTGGTGCAGATCGAGGAGATCGTGAAGATCGAGCTCGAGCTCGAGACCAAGTCGCTGGCCGACATCGACCGCGACACGCTGCTGGCGCTGAAGAAGAAGGGCTTCTCCGATCGTCGCCTGGCCAAGCAGCTGCGCACCACCGACACCGCGATCCGCGAGAAGCGCCGCGAGCTCGGCGTTCGCCCGGTCTACAAGCGCGTGGACACCTGCGCGGCCGAGTTCTCGACCGACACCGCCTACATGTACTCGACCTACGAGGACGAGTGCGAGGCCGACCCCTCGGACAAGAAGAAGATCATGGTGCTCGGCGGCGGTCCCAACCGCATCGGCCAGGGCATCGAGTTCGACTACTGCTGCGTGCATGCCGCGCTCGCGATGCGGGAGGACGGCTACGAGACCATCATGGTCAACTGCAATCCCGAAACCGTGTCGACCGACTACGACACCTCGGACCGCCTGTACTTCGAGCCGCTGACGCTCGAGGACGTGCTCGAGATCGTCGACAAGGAAAAGCCGGTCGGCGTGATCGTGCAGTACGGCGGCCAGACGCCGCTGAAGCTCGCGCTCGACCTCGAGGCCAACGGCGTGCCGATCATCGGCACCTCGCCCGACATGATCGACGCGGCCGAAGACCGCGAGCGCTTCCAGAAGCTGCTGCACGAACTGCAGCTGCTGCAGCCGCCGAACGCCACCGCGCGCACCGAAGCCGAGGCCCTCGAGAAGGCCGCGGCACTCGGCTATCCGCTGGTGGTGCGCCCGAGCTACGTGCTCGGCGGCCGCGCGATGGAGATCGTGCACGAGCAGCGCGACCTCGAGCGCTACATGCGCGAGGCGGTCAAGGTCAGCAACGATTCGCCGGTGCTGCTCGACCGCTTCCTCAACGACGCCGTCGAATGCGACGTCGACTGCCTGCGCGACGCCGAGGGCCAGACCCTGATCGGTGGCGTGATGGAGCACATCGAGCAGGCCGGCGTGCACTCGGGCGACTCCGCCTGCTCGCTGCCGCCGTACAGCCTGTCGGCCGAGACCGTGGCCGAGCTCAAGCGCCAGAGCGCCGCGATGGCCAAGGCGCTGAACGTGGTCGGCCTGATGAACGTGCAGTTCGCGATCCAGCAGAAGGATGGCAAGGACACGATCTACGTGCTCGAGGTCAATCCGCGCGCCTCGCGCACCGTGCCCTACGTGAGCAAGGCCACCGGCATCCAGCTCGCGAAGGTGGCGGCCCGCTGCATGGCGGGCCAGTCGCTCGCGTCGCAGGGCGTGACGAAGGAAGTGACGCCGCCGTACTTCAGCGTGAAGGAAGCCGTGTTCCCGTTCGTCAAGTTCCCGGGCGTGGACACCATCCTCGGCCCCGAGATGAAGTCGACCGGCGAGGTGATGGGCGTGGGCAAGACCTTCGGCGAGGCCTTCGTGAAGTCGCAGCTCGGCGCCGGCACGCACCTGCCGAAGTCGGGCAAGGCCTTCATCTCGGTGAAGAACAACGACAAGACGCGCGCGGTCGAGGTCGCGCGCGGCCTGGCGCAGCTGGGCTTCGTGCTGATCGCGACCAAGGGCACGGCCGCGGCCATCAACGCCGCGGGCATCGAGTGCGCGACGGTGAACAAGGTGACCGAAGGCCGCCCGCACATCGTGGACATGATCAAGAACAACGAGATCGCGCTGGTCATCAACACGGTCGAGGAGCGCCGCAACGCGATCACCGACTCGCGCCAGATCCGCACCTCGGCGCTGCTGGCGCGCGTGACCACCTTCACCACGATCTTCGGCGCCGAAGCCGCGGTCGAGGGCATGCGCTACATGGACGACCTCGACGTGATCTCGGTGCAGGAGATGCACGCGCAGCTGGCCGCGGCCTGAGCCTCGCGATGGAAACGCAGCTCGTCGAACTGGCGCTGAACGACTGGAGCGCGGCCACGCCCAACGAGGCGTGGATCGCCGAGCTCGAGGCCGGCAAGGTGCTGTACTTCCCGCGGCTGGGCTTCGAGCTGCTGCCGCAGGAGCGTGCGCTGCTCACGCCCGCGCTGCTGTCGCCCGACGTGCGCAACATCAGCCTCGACGCCAACGGCAGGCTCAAGGGCGCCGTGGGCGACGAGGCGGTGCAGCAACTCGCGGCCGGCATGGTCGGGCGTTTTCGCGCGCAGGCGCAGCAGCTCATCCATGGGCTGCTGCCGCACTACGTGCCCGCGCTGCGGCTCGCGCCCACCAGCTACCGCCCGGCGCAGGTCGAGACGCGCGTGCAGTCGTGGCGTGCCGACGACCGGCGGCTGCACGTCGACGCCTTTCCCTCGCGGCCCAACTACGGCGAGCGCATCCTGCGCGTGTTCACCAACGTCAATCCCGATGGCGCGCCGCGCGTGTGGCGCGTGGGCGAGCCCTTCGAGGACATCGCGCGCCGCTTCCTGCCGCGCGCCAAGCCCTATGCGCGCTGGCAGGCCAGGCTGCTGCAGGCGCTGCACGTGACCAAGTCCTTCCGCAGCGAGTACGACCACCTGATGCTGCAGCTGCACGACGGCATGAAGTCGGACCTCGACTACCAGAAGACCTCGCCGCAGGAGAACGCCGAGTTCCCGCCCGGCTCGGTCTGGGTGTGCTTCTCCGACCAGACCTCGCACGCTGTGATGGCCGGGCAGTACATGCTCGAACAGACCCTGCACCTGGACGCGGCGAAGCAATACAATCCCGCTTCGAGCCCGCTCGCCATCCTGAGCCGGCTGACCGGACGACCTCTCGTTTGAGAGCCTTCCCCCATCGACCGCCGAACGGCAGCGTTCGGCGGTTTCGCTTTATGGAGAACGATATATGGCGACAACCATCCCCATCACCAAGCGCGGCGCGGAGAAGCTGCGCGACGAACTGCGCCGCCTCAAGACGGTGGAGCGGCCCGCGATCATCAATGCGATCGCCGAGGCACGGGCCCAGGGCGACATCAGCGAAAACGCCGAGTACGAGGTCGCCAAGGATCGCCAGGGCTTCATCGAGGGCCGCATCATCGAGATCGAGGGCAAGCTGTCGGCCGCGCAGGTGATCGACCCGACCGAGCTCGATGCCGGCGGCAAGGTGGTCTTCGCCTCCACGGTCGAACTCGAGGAAGAGGACAGCGGCGATCCGGTCAAGTACCAGATCGTGGGCGAGGACGAGGCCGACCTGAAGCAAGGCCTGATCAACGTGTCGAGCCCGATCGCGCGCGCGCTGATCGGCAAGGAAGAGGGCGATAGCGTCGAGGTGCAGACGCCCGGCGGCCTCAAGCGCTACGAGATCGTGGCGGTCAGCTACCTCTGAACGGCGCTGCGATGAAGGACCGTGTCGCGCTGATGCTGGCCGCCCTCTGGTGGGGCAGCCTCACGACCATCGGCTTTCTCGTCGTGCCGATGCTGTTCGCGCGGCTCGGCAATCCCTCGGTGGCGGGCAACTTCGCGGCGCAATTGTTCGAGGCCCAGAGCTGGATCGCGCTGCTGTGCGGGCTCATCCTGCTGATCCATTTCCGCGCCAAGGCCGACGACGGCATGACGCCGCCGGTGCTGACGGCCCTGTTCCTGGTGCTGGCCGCCATGCTGCTCGCGCTGCTGCAGCAGTACGCCGTGGCGCCGCGCATCGTGGCGCGCGAGAACCTCAAGCTCTGGCACTCGGTGGGCAGCGGGATGTACCTGGTGCAGTGGCTGTGTGCCAGCGTGCTGCTCTGGCGCATGAGCGGCGGCCAGCGGCCGCGCTGAGGCCCGGAAGGACCTTACTCGGTCCAGTGCTCGGCGACCCAGTGCGCCGGGCGGATGTAGCGAAAGCGTCGGTTGCGCCGGCCGGCCAGCGCATCGGGCGGGTTGACCTCGCCGTGGAACACCATGATCCGCGCGTCCCGCGGCACGAACGGCGCCTTCCAGTAGTTGGAGGGCCAGGCGGGGATGCCGTGGTACTTGAAGCTCGGGCACCAGCCGTCGGGCCAGTAGGCCAGCTTGCCCTGCCTGTGCAGCACGTCGGACAGGTAGGTCTGTTCGTTGCGGTACCGCGCCTGCACCTCGTCGAGATGATCGCGGAAGTAGCCGAGGACGTCGGCATGCGCGCCGAGCTCGAAGCGGTAGACCGAGGAGTTGCCGGTGATGCGGCCGCGCCGCCAGAAGCGGTCGTAGTCGCGGATGATCAGGAAGTCGCCCGGGTGTTCGAAGAAGGCATCGAGGCTGCCGACGATCACCACGTCGAGATCGAGGAAGAGGGCGGTGCCGCGCAGGCCGTGCAGGTCGGCCTCGAAGGTCGTCAGCTTCTTCCAGGCGCCGTCGCGCTGGCCCGGCGCCAGGTGCAGGTTCAGCGGCGGGATCGGCAGGCAGGTGACTTCGGGCCGCACGCCCTGGCCGTCGTCGGTCAGGCAGACGAAGCGGAAATCGCCGCTCAGGTGGCGGCGCACCATGGCATAGAGCCGATTGACGTACTCGGGGCCGTACTTGGTGCCCCATTTCATGCAGAGGATATGGCGCGTGGCGCCCTGTGCTGGCGCCAAGCTCAGTCCGCCTGGTTGCGCTTCTTGGCCGACAGCGGCCGCTTGGCCTTGGCGCGCTTGATCGTGCCGCCGGGCGTGAGGCGCTGGTTGCCGAGCACGCGCAGGGTCTTGATCTCGGGGCGCTGGCCGCCGCGCTTGCTGTACTTGACGATCTTGACGTCGCGCGGGCCGGGCATGCGGTCCTCGTCGACGACGCGTTCCTTCACGGGCTTGGGACGCCACAGCACCAGCAGCTTGCCGATGTGCTGGATCGGGGCGGCATCGAGCTCGTCGGCCAGCTCCTGCAGCATCGCTTCGCGCGCGGCGCGGTCGTCGGAGAAGACGCGCACCTTGATGAGGCCGTGGGCCTTGAGGGCCGCATCGGCCTCCTTCTTCACGGCAGGGGTGAGCCCGTCGCCACCGACCATGACGATCGGATCCAGGTGGTGAGCTTCGGCGCGGTGCACCTTGCGCTCGGCAGGGGTAAGTTGAATGGCGGGCATCCCCGTATTATCGGACGTAGAACAGCACCTCCACGAGCCGACCCGCCGGCCCCCGAAGAAACCGGGTCCCGGCACCCAGGCCAATCCATGAGCACCAAGGCGAAGCCCAAGAAAGTCAACAAGGCGTGGTTGCACGACCACGTCAACGATCCCTACGTGAAACTGGCCACGAAGGAGGGCTACCGCGCCCGCGCGGCCTACAAGCTCAAGGAAATCGACGAGGCGCTGGGCCTCATCAAGCCCGGCCAGCTGGTGGTCGACCTCGGGTCGGCGCCCGGCGCCTGGAGCCAGTACGTGCGCCGGCGCATGTCGCCGGGCGGGGCCGCCACCGGCGCGCTCGAGGGCACCATCGTCGCGATCGACATCCTGCCGATGGAGCCGATCGAGGACGTGAACTTCCTGCAGGGCGACTTCCGCGAGGACAGCGTGCTGGCCCAGCTCACCGAGGCGCTGGGCGGCCGCAAGGCCGACGTGGTGGTCTCGGACATGGCGCCCAACCTCTCGGGCATCGAGTCGGCCGACGCGGCGCGGATCGCCCACCTGATCGAGCTGGCCATCGATTTCTCGCAGCACCACCTCAAGCCCGAGGGGGCATTGGTGGCCAAGCTGTTCCACGGCAGCGGCTACGACCAGCTCGTGAAGCTCTTCAAGGCCCATTTCCGCATCGTGAAGCCGTTCAAGCCCAAGGCCTCGCGCGACCGCTCGGCCGAGACCTTCATGGTCGGGATCGGCCTGAAAACCGGCGTCTGATACGCGTTGATACCGAAAACCGCCCAAACCCTTGTCAGGCTATGGCTGCTTTAGGGAAATCCGAGCTTTTCGCAGCTTGAAAAGCCTAAAATGGGGCGCAACTGCGTACCCAAGCGCGTATTTTCATCTTCCCGTCACGCGCTTTCGACTGGAGCTTCGTTTGAACAATCAGTGGTTTTCCAAAGTTGCCGTCTGGCTTGTCATCGCGATGGTGTTGTTCACTGTGTTCAAGCAGTTCGACACCCGCGGCGCCGCCGGCGCAGGCAATATCGGTTATTCGGACTTCCTCGAGGAAGTCCGCGGCAACCGCATCAAGAGCGCCACGATCCAGGAAGGCCAGGGCGGCAGCGAGATCGTCGCGATCACCAACGACGACCGCAAGATCCGCACGACGGCCACCTACCTCGACCGCGGCCTGGTCGGCGACCTGATCGCCAACAACGTCAAGTTCGACGTCAAGCCGCGCGAGGAGGGCTCCCTGCTCATGACCCTGCTGGTCAGCTGGGGCCCGATGCTGCTGCTGATCGGCGTGTGGGTCTACTTCATGCGACAGATGCAGGGCGGCGGCAAGGGCGGTGCCTTCAGCTTCGGCAAGAGCAAGGCGCGCATGATGGACGAGAACAACAACACCGTCACCTTCGCCGACGTCGCGGGCTGCGACGAGGCCAAGGAAGAGGTGCGCGAAGTCGTCGACTTCCTCAAGGACCCGCAACGCTTCCAGAAGCTCGGCGGCCGCATTCCGCGCGGCCTGCTGCTGGTCGGCCCGCCCGGCACCGGCAAGACGCTGCTGGCCAAGTCGATCGCCGGCGAAGCCAAGGTCCCGTTCTTCTCGATCTCGGGTTCCGACTTCGTCGAAATGTTCGTCGGCGTGGGCGCGGCCCGCGTGCGCGACATGTTCGAGAACGCCAAGAAGAACGCCCCCTGCATCATCTTCATCGACGAAATCGACGCGGTGGGCCGCCAGCGCGGTGCCGGCCTCGGCGGCGGCAACGACGAGCGCGAGCAGACCCTCAACCAGATGCTGGTCGAGATGGACGGCTTCGAGACCAACCTCGGCGTGATCGTCGTGGCTGCGACCAACCGTCCCGACATCCTCGACGCCGCGCTGCTGCGTCCGGGCCGTTTCGACCGCCAGGTCTATGTCACGCTGCCCGACATCCGCGGCCGCGAACAGATCCTCGGCGTGCACATGCGCAAGGTCCCGCTGGGCCAGGACGTGAACCCGAGCGTGATCGCGCGCGGCACGCCCGGCATGTCGGGTGCCGATCTGGCCAACCTCTGCAACGAAGCCGCCCTGATGGCTGCCCGCCGCAATGCGCGCGTGGTCGAGATGCAGGACTTCGAGAAGGCCAAGGACAAGATCTTCATGGGCCCCGAGCGCAAGAGCATGGTCATGCCCGAGGAAGAGCGCCGCAACACGGCCTACCACGAGTCCGGCCACGCCCTCATCGGCAAGCTGCTGCCCAAGTGCGACCCGGTCCACAAGGTCACGATCATTCCGCGCGGCCGTGCTCTCGGCGTGACCATGAGTTTGCCGGCGCAGGACCGCTACAGCTACGACCGCGAGTACATGCTGAACCAGATCAGCATGCTGTTCGGCGGCCGCATCGCCGAGGAAGTGTTCATGCACCAGATGACCACCGGCGCGAGCAACGACTTCGAACGTGCCACCAACCTGGCGCGCGACATGGTCATGAAGTACGGCATGAGCGATGCGCTCGGCCCGATGGTCTATGCCGAGAACGAAGGCGAAGTGTTCCTGGGCCGCTCGGTCACCAAGACCACCAACATGAGCGAGCAGACCATGGAAAAGGTCGACTCCGAAGTGCGCCGCATCATCGACGACCAGTACGCGCTGGCGCGTCGCCTGATCGAAGAGAACAGCGACAAGATGCACGCCATGGCCAAGGCCTTGCTCGAATGGGAAACCATCGACTCCGAGCAGCTCGACGACATCATGGCCGGCAAGGAGCCGCGCCCGCCCAAGGACTGGACGCCGCGCACGCCCCCCTCGGGCAGCAACGGTGGCGGCAACGGCGGCACGCCGGCCGTGAATCCAGAACCTTCGCCGACCGCCGCCTGAGAAGTGCGTCTGGCATCAAACAGCAACGGGGCCTCAGGCCCCGTTTTCCATGTTCGGGCCGTCACCGCCGCATGACGACGCTCCCCATGTCTTCCTGGCAGACCTCCCGCTTCACGATCGACCTCACGCAGCCGCGCGTGATGGGCATCGTGAACGTCACGCCCGACTCCTTCTCCGACGGCGGCGCCCATGCCTCCACCGCGGCCGCGCTGCGCCACTGCGAGCAGTTGCTGGAGGAGGGGGCCGACATCCTCGACATCGGCGGCGAATCCACCCGGCCCGGCAGTCCCGCCGTGCCGCTCGAGGCCGAACTGGCGCGCGTGCTGCCGGTGGTGCGCGAAGCGGTGCGCCTGAACGTCCCGCTCTCCATCGACACCTACAAGCCCGAGGTCATGCGCGCGGTGCTCGACCTCGGCGCGGACATCGTCAACGACATCTGGGCGCTGCGCCAGCCGGGCGCGCGCGAGGTGGTCGCCGCGCATCCCTCGTGCGGCATCTGCCTGATGCACATGCACCGCAATCCCCAGACCATGCAGGCCACGCCGATGGACGGCGAGGTCGTGCCGCGGGTGCTGGACTTCTGGCGCGCGCAGCTCGACGCGCTGGGCGCGCTCGGCGTCGCGCCCGAACGCATCACGCTCGACCCCGGCATCGGCTTCGGCAAGACCGTGGCGCAGAATTTCGCGCTGCTGGCGCGGCAGCGCGAGCTGCTCGGCGCGGGCCATCCGCTGCTGCTGGGCTGGTCGCGCAAATCCTCGATCGGCGCCGTCACCGGCATCGAGCAGGCCGCGCAGCGCGGGGTGCCCAGCGTGGCGGCCGCCGTGCTCGCGGTCGATCATGGCGCTGCCATCGTGCGCGTGCACGATGTGCGCGACACGGTCGCAGCGCTCGCGGTCTGGCGCGCGATGAAGGCCGCCGCATAGCCATCGGATCGCCACGGCAGCCGGGCCAGCTTTCTCCAACAATATTCCTTCGAACATCCAAAGAAAAGACAAGAACATGACTCGCAAGTACTTCGGCACCGATGGCATCCGTGGCACCGTCGGCCGTTCGCCGATCACCGCCGATTTCGTGCTGCGCCTCGCGCATGCGGTGGGGCGCGTGCTCAAGAAGACCGAGGCCCGGCCCACCGTGCTGATCGGCAAGGACACCCGCATCTCGGGCTACATGCTCGAGTCGGCGCTCGAATCGGGCTTCAACTCGGCCGGCGTCGACGTGGTGCTGCTCGGTCCGTTGCCGACGCCGGGCGTGGCCTACCTCACGCGCGCGCAGCGCGCCAGCCTCGGCGTGGTGATCAGCGCGAGCCACAACGCCTATCCCGACAACGGCATCAAGTTCTTCAGCGCGCAGGGCACCAAGCTCAGCGACGAGTGGGAGCTCGCGGTGGAAGCCGCGCTCGAGGAAGACCCGGTCTGGGCCGAGTCGGCCGGCCTGGGCAAGGCGCGCCGCCTCAACGACGCGGCCGGCCGCTACATCGAGTTCTGCAAGAGCACCTTCTCCAACGACCTCACCCTGCGCGGCCTGAAGCTGGTGGTCGACGCGGCTCATGGCGCGGCCTACCAGGTGGCGCCCGACGTGTTCCACGAGCTGGGCGCCGAGGTGCAGAGCATCGGCTGCACGCCCGACGGCCTCAACATCAACGACGGCTTCGGTGCCACGCACCCCGAGGCCCTGATCGCCGCCGTGACGGCCCAGAAGGCCGACTACGGCATCGCGCTCGACGGCGACGCCGACCGGCTGCAGCTGGTGGACGCCAGCGGCCGCCTCTTCAACGGCGACGAGCTGCTCTACCTGATGGTGGCCGAGCGCATCGCACGCGGCAGCAAGCCGGCCGGCGTGGTCGGTACGCTGATGACCAACAAGGCGGTCGAGGTGGCGCTGCGTGGACAGGGCATCGAGTTCGTGCGTGCCAAGGTCGGCGACCGCTACGTGCTCGAGGAACTCGAGAAGCACGGCTGGCTGCTGGGCGGCGAGGGCTCGGGCCACCTGCTGGCGCTCGACTGCCACACCACCGGCGACGGCATCGTGAGCGCGCTGCAGGTGCTGCAGGCCTGCGTGCGCAGCGGCAAGAGCGTGGCGCAGCTGCTCGAAGGCGTGGTGCTGTTCCCGCAGACGCTGATCAACGTGCGCCTGGCGCCCGGCCAGAACTGGAAGGACAACGCGGCCCTGGCCAGCGAAACGAAGCGCATCGAGGCCGAGCTCGGCGACGCCGGTCGCGTGCTGATCCGTGCCAGCGGCACCGAGCCGCTGCTGCGCGTGATGGTCGAGGCACGCGACGCCCAGGTGGCCGAGGCCAGCGCCCGGCGCCTTGTGGCCACGGTGGAAGGCGCGAAGTGACGATCGAGGTCGTACTCGCCGACTACCGCGATGCCGCGCAGGCCGCGGCGCTGGTCGAACTGCTCGATGGCTATGCGCGCGATCCGGCCGGTGGTGGCACGCCCCTGAGCGCGCAGGTGCGTGCCGAACTGCCGGCCGCGCTCGCGGCCCGGCCGCAGGCCTTCAGCGTGCTTGCCTACGACAACGGCCAACCGGTCGGACTGATCAACTGCGTGGAAGGTTTCTCGACCTTCGCCTGCCGTCCGCTGGTGAACGTGCACGACGTGGTCGTGGCGCCCAGCCACCGCGGCCAGCGGCTCGCGCAGCGCATGCTCGAGCGCGTGGAGCAGGAGGCCCGCGCACGCGGTGCCTGCAAGCTCACGCTCGAGGTGCTGTCGGGCAACGTGTCCGCGCGCAAGGCCTACGAGCGCGAAGGTTTCGCCGACTACCAGCTCGACCCGGCCTTCGGCAGCGCGATGTTCATGCAGAAGAAGCTCTGAGCCTTCATCGCCGGCGGAAGAAGAAAAGGGCGCGAAGATCGCGCCCTTTGCTTTTGGGGAAGCGCTCGCTCAGAAGCGCGTGACCGGCATCTCGGCCTCGGCCTTGCCCGGTGCGTACTTGCCCAGCTCCCACTTGGCGATCGCGTTGCGGTGCACTTCGTCCGGACCGTCGGCGAAGCGCAGCGTGCGCGCGCCGGCGTAGGCGTAGGCGAGCGGGAAGTCGTCGCACATGCCGCCGCCGCCATGCACCTGCATGGCCCAGTCGATCACCTGGCAGGCCATCGAAGGCGCCACCACCTTGATCATCGCGATCTCGTTCTTCGCGACCTTGTTGCCGGCCACGTCCATGAGCCAGGCGGCCTTGAGCGTGAGCAGGCGGGCCATGTCGATCTTGCAGCGCGCCTCGGCGATGCGTTCCTGCGTCACGGTCTGCGAAGCCACGGTCTTGCCGAAGGCCACGCGCGACGAGGCGCGGCGGCACATCAGCTCGAGCGCGCGCTCGGCCAGGCCGATCAGGCGCATGCAGTGGTGGATGCGTCCGGGGCCGAGGCGGCCCTGGGCGATCTCGAAGCCGCGGCCTTCGCCGAGCAGGATGTTGTCGACCGGCACGCGCACGTTCTCGAAGTACATCTCGACGTGGCCGTGCGGCGCATCGTCGTAGCCCATCACGTTGAGCGGGCGCACGATGCGGATGCCCTTGGCATCGGCCGGCACGATCACCATGCTCTGCTGCGAGTGCTTGGGCGCCTCGGGATCGCTCTTGCCCATGGTGATGAACACGGCGCAGCGCGGATCGGCGGCGCCCGAGATCCACCACTTGTGGCCGTTGATGACGTACTCGTCGCCTTCGCGCGTGATGCGCGTCGAGATGTTGGTCGCGTCGCTCGAGGCCACGTCGGGCTCGGTCATCGCGAAGGCCGAGCGGATCTGGCCTTCGAGCAGCGGCTTGAGCCAGCGTGCCTTGATGGCCTCGGAGCCGTAGCGCGCGATGGTCTCCATGTTGCCGGTGTCGGGCGCCGAGCAGTTGAAGGCTTCCGAAGCCCATGGCACACGGCCCATGATCTCGGCCAGCGGCGCGTATTCCTGGTTGGTGAGGCCGGCGCCGTCATAGCCCGAGGCGGCCGCGCTGTCGACCGGCAGGAACAGGTTCCACAGGCCCTGGGCCTTGGCCTTGTCCTTGAGCTTCTCGACCGTCTTGAGCGCGGTCCAGCGCTTGCCGGCCGCCGTGTTGGCCGCGAGCTCGGCGGCGTATTCGGCTTCGGCGGGATAGATGTGCTCGTCCATGAACGCGCTGACGCGTTTCTGGAGGTCTTTGGTCTTGGCCGAGTATTCGAAATCCATGGGGGTCTCCGTTGGGGGTGAAGGGCGGGCGGCTCGGGTGGTGCCTAGCCGCCGGTACGGCCGTGTGCGCACAGGGTGCGTTGTGCGTTTCGTGAGCGCACGAGCGGGCCGGGCCTCCCCCGCGAGGGGCGGCGGATCACATGCCGGAGGGCGACGTGAAAGGCCGGGAGGCTCATGCTCGCTGCGCGAATTGCCAGGCCATTTCGGCCATGGGACGGGCACCGCGGCCCGAGGCCACGGCTTGCTCGCTCGATGCGGTGCCGGCCTCGACCCGCTTGGCAATGCCTTGCAGGATCGCGGCCATGCGGAACAGGTTGTAGGCCTGGTAGAAATTCCAGTCGGGCGCCAGCGCCTCGGGCGTGGTGAGGCCGGTGCGCTCGCAGTACTTGCGGATGTATTCGCTCTCGGTCGGGATGCCCAGGCTCGCGTGGTCGAGGCCCGCGATGCCGCGGAAGGTCGCGCCGGAGATGTGCCAGGACATGCAGTGGTAGCTGAAGTCGGCCAGCGGATGGCCCAGCGTCGACAGCTCCCAGTCGAGCACCGCGATCGCGCGCGGCTCGGTGGCGTGGAACATCAGGTTGTCGAGCCGAAAGTCGCCGTGCACGATCGAGGTCATGTTCTCGTCGCGCGCGCTCGCGGGCATGTGCGCCGGCAGCCATTCCATGAGCTTGTCCATCTCGGGAATGGGCTGCGTGATCGAGGCCACGTACTGCTTGCTCCAGCGGCCGATCTGGCGCTCGAAGTAGTTGCCGGGCTTGCCGTAGTCGGCGAGGCCGCGCTCGGCGTACTTCACCGTGTGCAGTGCCGCGATCACGCGGTTCATCTCGTCGTAGATGGCGCTGCGCTCGGCATTGCTCATGTTCGGCAGCGACTGGTCCCAGAGCACGCGGCCCTGCATGAACTCCATCACGTAGAAGGCGCGGCCGATCACGGCCTCGTCCTCGCACAGGCAGTGCATGCGCGGCACGGGCACGTCGGTGCCGGCCAGGCCGCTCATCACCTTGAACTCGCGCTCCACCGCATGCGCGGAGGGCAGCAGCTTGGCGACCGGGCCGGGCTTGGCGCGCATCACGTAGCTCTGCGTGGGCGTGACCAGCTTGTAGGTCGGGTTGGACTGGCCGCCCTTGAACATCTCGACCGTGAGCGGGCCCTTGAAGCCCTCGAGGTTCTTCTCGAGCCAGGCCGACAGCGCGTCGACGTCGAAGGCGTGCTGCTGCGACACCGCGCGGGTGCCGACAAAGTTCGAAAAATCCTGGCTCATGCTATCGATCCGATTCTGAGACGCGCATCAGCGCCGCGCGATCGAGCACCACCAGTCCGGCCGGCTCGATGCGGATGATGTCCTCGCGTTCCATGGTCTTGAGTTCCTGATTCACGCGCTGGCGCGAGGCGCCCAGCAGCTGCGCGAGTTCTTCCTGCGCGAGCTGCAGGCCGATGCGCATCTGGCTGCCGTCGTCCAGGTTGGGCACGCCGTAGCTGCGCACCAGGTGGATGAGCTGCTTGGCGAGCCGCGCGCGCAGCGGCAAGGTGTTGAGGTCTTCCACCAGCCCGAACAGCGTGCGGATGCGCCGTGCCTGCAGGCGCATCAGCGCCTCGTAGAGCTCGACGTGCGCGGCCAGGATCTTCTGGAAGTCGGCGCGCGCCACGCACAGGATGGTGCTGTCGCCATGCGCATAGGCATCGTGCGTGCGCCGGTCCCCGTCGAACATCGCCACGTCGCCGAACCAGATGCCCGGCTCCACGTAGGTCAGCGTCACCTGCTTGCCCGAGACGGCCGTGGAGCTCACGCGTACCGCGCCCCTGGCACAGGCGATCCAGTGCTCGGGCGGATCGCCGCGTGCGGCGATCAGGTCGCCGTCCTTGTACCGTCTGACGAATGCGCATCGGAGGATGTCGTGCCTGAGCGAAGGGGAGAGGGAAGAGAACCAGCGACCACTGTTGATCGCTTCACGTTCTTCGATGGTAAGAATGGGGTCGTCCATGGTCTGTCCTGTCGGCGA
This sequence comes from Variovorax sp. FG153, assembly GCF_057809595.1. NCBI lineage: Bacteria > Pseudomonadati > Pseudomonadota > Betaproteobacteria > Burkholderiales > Comamonadaceae > Variovorax > Variovorax sp. FG153. The sequence continues at coordinate 21,798 of NZ_JBMDKG010000049.1, read as the reverse complement.
CTGAAAGGCGTAGGGTTGTCACGGGAGCGACGCGAAGCGCCGCTGCCCGTCACGCGTACTCACTCGTACTGGGGCTTCTTCTTCTCGAGGAAGGCGGCGATGCCGATGCCGGCATTGGCGTGGTGCAGGTTGCGCACGAAGTGGTCGCGCTCCTGGCTCAACTGCGACGAGAGCGTGGCACCGCGGCCCTCGCTCAGCAGTTCCTTGATGCTCGCGAGCGAGTTGGGCGCGCGTTCGTTGAGCTTGGCGGCCAGCGCGAGCGCACCGGCCAGGGCCTGGCCCGGATCGCTCAGCGTGTTCACCAGGCCCAGCGCATGCAGGCGCTCGGCGCCGATGCGTTCGCCGTTCATCAGCCATTCGCTCGCGAGCTGGCGCGGCAGCATCTGCGCGAGATGCCAGCTCAGTCCGCCGTCGGGCGACAGCGCGACGTTGCTGTACGAGGCGGCGAACACCGCGTCGCGCGCGGCCACCACGAAGTCGCAGGCCAGCGCGAGCGAGAAGCCCGCGCCCGCGGCCGGCCCCTCGACGGCCGCGATCACCGGCTTGGGAAAGGTGCGGATCGAATCGATCCAGTTGTGCAGCCCCTCGATGCTCTCGGCCTGTACCGAGCGCTCGCGCTGCCGGTTGGCCTGCAGCCGCTGCAGCGAACCGCCGGCGCAGAACCACGGGCCTTCGCCCACGATGACCACGCTGCGGATCTCGCTGCTGTTCTCGGCGCCGTTGAGCGCCTCGATGCCGGCGGCATAGATCTCGGGACCGAGCGCGTTGCGCTGGCTGGGGTTGGCGATCGTCAGCACCATGGTGCGACCTTCGCTCGTGCTCTTGAGTTCGGCGGTCATGTCGCGGCTCACTCTTCCTCGTGCAGCAGGCTCAGGCCCAGCGCGCCGCGGCGGCGCAGCCACGGGCTCGGGCGGTAGCGCGGATCGCCGTAGACGGTCTGCATGTTGAACAGCACCTCGAGCATGTTGGTCGGTCCGTAGAGGTTGCCCATGGCCAGCGGGCCGCGCGGATAGCCGAGGCCCAGCTGCACCGCGGTCTCGAGGTCGCTTGGCGTGCACACGCGCTGCTGGCACATGTCGGCCGCGATGTTGACGATGGTGCCGATCACGCGCTGCGTGACGAAGCCGCCGCTGTCGCGGATCACGCTCACCGCCTTGCCGTCGCGCGCGAAGAGGGCGTGGGCTGCGTCGCGCATGTCGCGCCGCGTGGCGGGGTTGGTGGCGAGCACGCGGCGCTTGCTGGCCGCGTCGTCGATCAGCATGTCGATGCCGACCGTGCGCGTGGCATCGAGGCGGTCGACGGCCGCGACGGTGGTGACATCGAAGCCCAGCGGCGCGACCAGGATCAGCGATTGCGGCGAGGCCGTGGCGCCGCTGTCGATCTGCGCGCCCAGCGTGTTGACCAGGCGCAGCAGCTCGGCGCGGCGCGCGGCGCGTGGCGAGACCCACACGGCGGGCAGGGTGTCGAGCTTCGGCGCCGGTGCCTCGGGCGCTTGCTGCATCGCGCCGTCCTCGTAGCGGTAGAAGCCTTCGCCGGTCTTGCGCCCCAGCGCGCCGGCCGCGAGGCGCTGCGCGGTGATCACGCTCGGGCGGTAGCGCGGCTCGTCGTAGTACTGGCGGTAGATCGACTCCATCACCGGGTGCGAGACGTCGAGCGCGGTCAGGTCCAGCAGCTCGAAGGGGCCGAGGCGAAAGCCCGCCTGCTCGCGCAGGATGCGGTCGACGGTCACGAAGTCGGTCACGCCTTCGCCCACGATGCGCAGTGCCTCGGTGCCGTAGCCGCGGCCGGCGTGGTTGACGATGAAGCCGGGCGTGTCCTGCGCCTGCACCGCGCTGTGGCCCATCTGCGCGGCATAGCCCGCGAGCCGGGTGCAGACCTCGGGCGCGGTCTTGAAGCCGGCCACGACCTCGACCACCTTCATCAGCGGCACCGGGTTGAAGAAATGGAAGCCCGCGAAGCGCTCGGGGTGCTTGAGGCCGGCCGCGATCGCGGTCACCGAGAGCGAGGAAGTGTTGGTGGCCAGCGTCGCATCGGGCGCGACGATGGCTTCGAGCTCGGCGAACAGCTTGCGCTTGACCTCGAGGTTCTCGACCACGGCCTCGATCACGAGATCGCAGCCGGCCAGCGCCTGCGCCGAATCGGCGATCTTCACGCGCGCGATCTGGGCATCGCGCGTGGCCTCGTCGATGCGGCCCTTCTCGTGCAGCTTGTTCCATTGGGCGACGATGGCATCGCGCCCGCGTGCCGCGGCGCCCTCGAAGCTGTCGAGCAGCAGCACCTCGCTGCCGGCCTGGGCCGCGATCTGGGCGATGCCGCGCCCCATGGCACCGGCGCCGACGACGCCGATCCGGGTGTAGTTCACTGTCATGTGTGGCTGGGGTTTTTCAAAGGTTGAGAGGTATCGGGCGAGCCGTCCGCGCGCGTGCGCACGCCGTCCGCTGCAGCAGCGATTTTGCAGTCTGGCGGGAGAAGGGTTTCCCCGGTGTTTCTCGGGGAGGCCTGCGGGCGCCGGTGCGACGGGGTTTCGCCGCGCCGTTCAGGCCGGCCGGCGGCTGCGGTCGATGCTCGCGCTGAGCACGATGGCGACCAGCAGCAGCGCGAGCCCGACCCAGCTCATCCAGTGCATGGCGTCGCGCGCCAGCAGCCAGCCGCCGAGCGCGGCGCCGAAGGCCTGGCCGATGTAGATGCCCGAGCTGTTGAGCGCCACCGAGCCCGGCGCCAGCGCGGGCGCGAGGCCCACCAGCCGCGCCTGCTGCGCCGAGTTGGTCGAGAAGCAGCCCAGGCCCCAGGGCGAGACCACCACCGCGATCCAGAACAGGCTGTCCGCCAGCGGCCAGAGCGCCAGGCTCAGCGCGATCAGTCCCGTGGTCGCGAGCACCATGCGGCCCGCGCCCGCGCGGTCGATGACGCGGCTCACGACCATGTTGCCCAGCAGGCCGCAGGCGCCGAACCAGCCCCACATCAGGCTCAGCGCGGTGGCGTCGGCGCCGAAGCGCTGCTTGAGGATCGGGCCGAAGTAGCTGAACAGCACGAACTGGCCCGCGCCCTGCAGCGCGGTGATCGAGACGATGCCCATCAGCACCGGGCTGCGCAGCACGCGCGCCCAGGCCGCGGCCGTGAGCGCCGCTGGCCGGATGCCGTTGGGCAGCGTGAGCCACACCGAGACCGCGCTCACGATGCTGAGCGCCGAGATCGCGAGGAAGGCCGCGCGCCAGCCGAAATGGCCGCCGATCAGCGCGCCGATGGGCAGGCCCAGCACCGAGGCCATCGACCAGCCGAGGAAGACGAAGGTGACCGCGCGCCCGCGCTGTTCGGGCGGCACCAGCATGCCGGCGCAGGCGGCCGCCTGGGGCGTGAAGATGGCCGGAGCGATCACCGCCAGCATGCGCACCGGCAGCAGGGCGCCGAAGCTCGGCATGAAGACCGACACCGCGTGCCAGGCGGCGTACCACAGCATCGTGAGGGCCAGCAGCCGGCGCCGGTCCCAGCCGGCCACCGCGGCCGCGAGCAGCGGCGCGCCGAGGCAGGTGACGAAGGCCGCGGCCGTGATCAGCTGGCCCGCGGTGGCGGCGCTGACATCGAGCGAGACGCTGATCTCGTTGAGCGTGCCCGGCACCACCATCACCCCGGTGCCGATCACGAAGTTGCCGGCGAGCAGCGCCCAGAGTGCGCCCCTCGGCGCCGGCTGGCTCACGGCTTCACCGCCGGACCTGCAGTGCGCCGGGGTTGACGATGTTGGTGGGGTTGCCCTTGATGAAGCTCACGACGTTGTCGAAGGCCTGGCCGAAGTACATCTCGTAGCTCTCCTGCTCCACGTAGCCGATGTGCGGCGTGCAGATGCAGTTCTCGAGGCGCAGCAGCGCATGGCCCTGCAGCGGCGGCTCGCTCTCGAACACGTCGATCGCCGCCAGCCCGGGACGGCCGCGGTTGAGCGCCGCGAGCAGCGCATCGGACTCGACCAGCTCGGCGCGCGAGGTGTTGACGAACAGCGAGGTCGGCTTCATGCGCGAGAGGTCCTCGAGCGTGATCAGGCCGGTGGTCTCGTCGTTAAGCCGCAGGTGCACCGACAGCACGTCGGCCATCGCGAAGAACTCCTGGCGGCTCTGCGCCACCTGGAAGCCGTCGGAGCGTGCCTTGGTGCAGCTCGCCTCGCGGCCCCAGATCACCACCTGCATGCCGAAGGCCTGCCCATAGCGCGCGACGAGCTGGCCGATGCGGCCATAGCCCCAGACGCAGAGCGTCTTGCCCTTGAGCACCGAGCCGAGGCCGAAATTGGGCGGCATCGAGGCCGACTTGAGCCCCGACTGCTGCCAGGCGCCATGCTTGAGGTTGCTGATGTACTGCGGCAGCCGGCGCATGGCCGACATGATCAGCGCCCAGGTCAGTTCGGCCGGCGCCTGCGGCGAGCCCGAACCCTCGGCCACGGCCACGCCGCGCTCGGTGCAGGCGGCCACGTCGATGTGGCTGCTGATACGGCCCGTCTGCGAGATCAGCTTGAGCTTGGGGAGTTTCTCGATCAGCTGGCGCGAGATCTGGGAGCGCTCGCGGATCAGGACGATCACGTCGGCGTCCTTGAGGCGCACCGAGAGTTGGCCGATGCCCTTGACGGTGTTGGTGTAGACCTTGGCTGCGTAGGCATCGAGCTTCGAAGCACAGTGCAGCTTGCGCACCGCATCCTGGTAATCGTCGAGGATCACAATATTCATGGCATGCCATTGTGCCTCGCAGCATGGAATCGGCGCGCCGTAGAACGTTTGGATACGGCCCTGCCGCCCTCGAGGGGCGAAAACGGGGCGAAGGCCGGAGAAGCGGCTCGAAGGCCGGGCAAAGGGCGAGGTTGCCCATGGACCCGGCCCCGAGGCGGCGCGCGAGACGCGCCGAAGGACGCTTTCAGTGCAGGTGCGCGGGGCGGGCCGCCCCGGCGGGTGCTTCGAGCGCTTCGAGCGCGGCGAGGCGATCGAGCTCGGCGCACACGTCGGCCATCCGGCCCGAGATCACCACCCGGTTGCTGTTGCGCGCGCCGCCCTGCTGGCGATCGACGAGACGAACCACCCGCAGCGGACGCGAGGGCGCCTGCGCCACGGGCGTGGCCGGGAATGCGTTCGGGGCGCCATCGCCACGAGCCGCGCGCGACGGCCGTACCGACACGTAGCGCAGCTCGCTGGCGCACAGGCTCTCATCGTTGCGGCGCGCGGGGCGGGCGGGCAGCCAGCGGTTCGCGAGCGATTGCAGCGGCATCCAAAGATCGACGAAGGTGAGGAGGGCGATTCCCATGTGAACTCCAAGAAGGTTTGAGGTTGAACACAGGCAGGATTCGTTGTCATCGGGCGCAGCAGGGTGATGGCGACCAAGCGCCATACGCCCGCCACCTGCGGCGACCGGATGGGGTATGCGAGATGCGGATCCGCGAAGCGGCTCGGCGATGCAGACCGCCGGGCCGGCTCGGCGGGGCTACATCAGCATGGTGTTTCGGATCAGGCCGACCGCGAGGCCTTCGATTTCGAAGGGTTCGCCGGGTTGGACCACGATGGTCGGGTAGTCGGGGTTCTCGGCGTGCAGCTCGATCACCTGCTTGTTGCGCTTGAGGCGCTTGACGGTCACCTCGTCGCCGAGGCGCGCCACCACGATCTGGCCGTTGCGCGCCTCCTTGGTGGCCTGCACGGCGAGCAGGTCGCCGTCCATGATGCCGGCGTCGCGCATCGACATGCCGCGCACCTTGAGCAGGTAGTCGGGCTGGCGCTGGAACAGCGTGTTCTCGACGTAGTAGGTCTGGTCGACGTGCTCCTGCGCGAGGATCGGCGAACCGGCGGCGACGCGGCCGATGAGCGGCAGCGCGAGCTGAGCCATGCCGGGCAGCGAGAGCGAGAACTGGCTGTTGCGCGACTCGGCCAGCGAGCGCAGCGCATCGCCCTTCAGGCGGATGCCGCGCGAGGTGCCGCTCACGAGTTCGATGACGCCCTTGCGGGCCAGCGCCTGCAGGTGTTCCTCGGCCGCGTTGGCGGAGCGAAAGCCCAGCTCGCTCGCGATTTCGGCACGGGTGGGCGGCGCCCCGGTGCGGGCGATGGCGCTCTGGATCAGATCGAGGATCTGCTGCTGGCGGGCGGTAAGCTTCACGGCGAACTGCATGGTGGTTCCTTGCGGCACTGGCTGAACATCCAGTACCTGTATTTTTAACCAGTTTTTCAAAGTTGGCAAGCGATGGCGACTTCTTCCCCCTCGAATCCGCGGCGCGTGGTGGTGCTCGGCACCGGCGGCACCATCTCGGGCCGCGCGGCGAACAGCGGCGACAACATCGGCTACACCGCCGGCGAGGTGGGCGTGGCCGACCTGCTTGGCGGCATCGAGGCGCCCGCTGGCGTGACGCTGGCGGCGGAGCAGGTGGCGCAGGTCGACAGCAAGGACATGTCCTTCGCGATCTGGCGCGCACTGGCGCTGCGCTGCGCCCACTGGCTGGCGCAGCCCGACGTGGCCGGCGTGGTGATCACCCACGGCACCGACACGCTCGAGGAAACCGCCTTCTTCCTCCAATCGGTGCTGGCGCCGCGCAAGCCCATCGTGCTGACCTGCGCCATGCGCCCGGCCTCCGCGCTGTCGCCCGACGGTCCGCAGAACGTGCGCGACGCGATCGCCGTGGCCGCGACGCCGGATGCGCAGGGCGTGACCGCGGTCTGCGCGGGCACGGTGCTCGGTGCCTTCGACGTGCAGAAGGTGCACACCTACCGGCTCGATGCCTTCGACGCGGGCGACGCGGGGCCGGTGGGCTACGTGGAGGAGGGCGAGGTGCGGCGCGTGCGCGACTGGCCGGCTTCGGAAGCAGGCGCGGTCCTTGACCGTCTTCCCGAGGACGAGGCTGCATGGCCGCGCGTGGAGATCGTGACGAGCCACGCGGGCGCGAGCGGTGCGGTGATCCGTGCCTTGCGCGCCGACGACGCCGCCATCTCGCCGCTGCGCGGCCTCGTGCTGGCGACCACCGGCAACGGCACGCTGCACCATGCGCTCGAGGCGGCCGCACTCGAGGCGCAGGAGGCCGGCATCGCGGTGCTGCGCGCCACCCGCTGCACGCAGGGGCGCATCCTGGCGAAGCCGGGCGACAAGCTGCGCGACGCGGGCACGCTGACGCCGGTCAAGGCGCGCATCGCGCTGACGCTCGCGCTGATCTGAAAACGGGGGGCAAAGAAAAAGCCGCGTCGCGGGACCCGGGGCCCGCGCGCGGCTCGCGATTCGAGCCGGGGCTCAGCTGCTGAGTGCGGCCAGGGCGCGCTGCGTGATCTCTTCGACCGTGCCCACGCCCTGGATGGCGCGGTACTTCGGCGCGGCGGCCGGATCGGCCTTGGCCCAGGCCGAGTAGTAGTCGACCAGCGGACGCGTCTGCTGGCTGTAGACGTCGAGCCGCTTGCGCACGGTCTCTTCCTCGTCGTCCTTGCGCTGGATCAGTTCCTCGCCGGTCAGGTCGTCCTTGCCTTCGACCTTGGGCGGGTTGAACTTGAGGTGATAGGTGCGTCCCGAGGCCGGGTGCGAGCGGCGGCCGCTCATGCGTTCGATGATGTCGCCGAAGGGCACGTCGATCTCGAGCACGTAGTCGAGCTTGACGCCCGCGGCCTTCATCGCGTCGGCCTGCGGAATGGTGCGCGGGAAGCCGTCGAACAGGAAGCCTTCGGCGCAGTCGGGCTGGGCGATGCGTTCCTTCACGAGATTGATGATGAGGTCGTCGCTGACCAGCGCGCCCGCATCCATCACGGCCTTGGCCTGCAGGCCCAGCGGCGTGCCGGCCTTGACGGCGGCACGCAGCATGTCGCCGGTGGAGATCTGCGGAATGCCGTACTTCTGGCAGATGAAGGCCGCCTGCGTGCCTTTGCCCGCCCCGGGCGCGCCCAACAAAATCAGTCTCATGGTGTCCTCGGAGGGTTCTTGGATTTGTGTCGCGTCGCGCACGCACTCCTCGACAAAGACAGAGTGCGGCGGACGGAATTGCGTCGAGGATAGCACGCGGCCCCGTGAACAATTTCGCCGGACATCGAGGGCGCCGATGGCGGGAAAGCAGTACTTAGGACTTCTTGACCCCCAAAGGCGGCTCTTCGTAGACTGATCCGGAAAGTTAAAAGAAGAAACAAAGATGACGCCATCGTGTCCACGATCCGGCGCCTCATCGCATCACGGGACACATCCAACTTCATGCCCATTGCTTCCTCGCAGGCCGGCTGCATCCTCGACGCCAGCTGTGCGGCCATGCCCATGCTCGGGGGGCGGCCGGCCCTCCAGCCGGTGTCCATCGACGGCGAGGAGGGGTTGAGCCGGCTCTTCCGCTACAGCCTGGTGCTCGCGACCCCCGAAACCCCGGGCCACAGCCCGCGCCAGGCGGCCAACGTCGACATCAAGCCGATGGTGGGCGAAACGCTCACGGCCCACATCGTGCTGGACGGCCGCCCAGGCGCGGGTGGCAGCAAGCGGCACATTTCCGGGCTGGTGACGCGCATGCGCTTCCTGCGCCTGGAGAACCGCCGCGCGCTCTACGAGGCGGTGATCGAGCCCTGGCTGACGCTGGCGGTGCGCACCAGCGACTACCGCATCTTCCAGAACAAGAGCGTGCTCGAGATCGTGCAGGAGGTGCTCGGCAGCTACGGCTTCGCGTTCGAGCTGCGCGCCACGCAGAGCTATCCGCCGCGCGAGTTCCAGGTGCAGTACGGCGAGAGCGACCACGACTTCGTGGCGCGGCTGCTGCACGAGTGGGGCCTGTACTACTACTTCGAGCACGCCGAGGATTCGCACAAGCTGGTGATCGTGGACGACATGTCCTCGCACCAGCCCTACGCCAACGCCGCCTACCGCAAGGTGCCGTTCCGCGGTGCCGACGAGACCATCGCCGAGGAGCATTGCGACAGCTTCCAGGCCGCCGAATGCCTGCAGAGCGGGCGCTGGGTCACCGACGACTTCGATTTCCAGCGGCCGAAGGCGCGGCTGCAGCAGGTCAGCGCGATGCCGCGCAAGACCGCGCAGAGCGACCGCGAGCGCTACGGCTGGCCCGGCGACTACGTGGTCGAGTCGGAGGGCGAGCAGCTGGCGCGCGTGCGCATGCAGGAGGCCGGCGTCGGCGGCGAGCGTGCCAGCGGCTCGGGCAACCTGCGCGCCGTGGTGCCGGGCTGCCTGCTCGAACTCGAGCGCCATCCGCAGGACGAGGCCAACCGGCAGTACCTCGTGACCGACGCGCGGCTGCACCTGCAGGACGTGGGCGACGCGAGCGACCAGCAGGGCTTCGAGTGCCGCGTCGACTTCGAGGTGATCCCGACCAGCAAGGTCTACCGCGCCGACGCGCCCACGGTGCCGCGCCCGCGCACCACGGGACCGCAGACCGCGATCGTCACCGGCCCGGCCGGGCGCGAGCTCTGGACCGACCGGTACGGCCGCGTGAAGCTGAGCTTCCACTGGAACCGCTACTGCACCAAGGACGAGAACAGCTCGTGCTGGGTCCGCGTCTCCTCGCCCTGGGCCGGCACCAACTTCGGCGGCATCCAGATCCCGCGCATCGGCCAGGAGGTGATCGTCGATTTCGAGAACGGCGATCCCGACCGGCCGATCGTCACGGGCCGGGTCTACAACGCCGACAACATGCCGCCGTGGGAGCTGCCGGCCAATGCCACGCAGAGCGGGCTGCTCACGCGCAGCTCCGAGGGCGCGACCGACGCCAACGCCAATGCCTTGCGCTTCGAGGACAAGAAGGGCGCCGAGCAGGTGTGGCTGCATGCCGAGCGCAACCAGGACATCGAGGTCGAGCACGACGAGACCCATTGGGTGGGCCACGACCGCGCCAAGACCATCGATCACGACGAGACGGTGCACGTGGGCCACGACCGTACCGAGACCGTGGACCACGACGAGACCATCACGGTGCACAACGACCGCACCGAGACCGTCGACGGCAACGAGCGCATCACCATCCACAAGAACCGCGGCGAGCGCGTGGACCAGAACGAGACGATCTCGATCGGCGAGAACCGCAAGGAGGACGTCGGCCTCAACGAGACCATCAAGATCGGCGTCAACCGCACGGAGACGGTGGGCAACAACGAGAAGGTGAAGATCGGCGTCAACCAGAACCTCACGGTGGGCTCCAACAAGCAGGAGACCATCGGCCTGACCAGCCTGAAGAACGTGGGCATCGCGCAGATGACCAACATCGGCGCCGCCTACAACCTCAACGTGGGCGCGATGTGGATGAGCAACGTGGGCTTCCTGCACACGCATAACGTCGGCACCCGCTACGCGACCACGGTTGGCACCAGCTATTCGCTGAGCTCGGGCAAGACGGTCAGCGTGAACGCCGGCAGCACCATGGTGCACCAGGCCGGCGACGAGCTCACGCTGGTGTGCGGTGCCTCGTCGATCACGCTCAAGTCGGACGGAACCATCGCCATCCGCGGCGACCGCATCCAGGTCAACGGCGCCACCGTCGTCGACATGGACGGCCAGCACATCCACATGAACTGACGATGGCCATCGCCCTGATCAACGAGACCCCGTACCCCGCCTTTGGATTCGACACCGAGCTGTACGACGAAAAGGAATACCACAGCCTCGCCGCCAAGGCGACCTTCGCGATCACGGCCCAGGGCCTGTCGCCGCTCGAGGAGCAGCCGCCGCTGAACATGGCCGACCGCTACGCGGGAGAGCCGGGTGCGTCGAGCCTGCTGCAGCCCAGCGACCTGATCCCGTTTCGCGAACGCACCGACGTGCTGGTGACCGGCGAGGCCAGGGCGCCGGGCGGCGAACCGGCCCATGGCTGGCTCGCGCACGTGCAGGTGGGCGCGCTGCGCAAGTCGCTGCAGCTCACCGGGCCGCGCCACTGGCGCTACCGCGCCATGGGGGGCTGGGAGCTGTCGCATCCCGCGCCGGTGCGCGGCGTGCCGCTGCTCTACGAGCATGCCTTCGGCGGCGAGCATCCGAGCGGCGACGACGAGCCGCGCGATGCCTGGCTCGCCAACCCGGTCGGCGTCGGCTTCGGCGGCCGGCACCGGGGCGAACGCGGCGAGCGCTGGGAGCGCGACCGCGAATGGCCGGCGCCGCAGCTGCTGTCGCCCGACGAGACGCTGGCCGCCGCCCCTGGGCGCCACTACCGCACCCTCAACTTCGCGCCCGTGCCCGGCGACTGGCAGCCACGCGTCTCGCGCATCGGCACCACCGACGAGGCCTGGCGCACGCAGGTCGCGCCGCACCTGCCGCGCGACTTCGACCTGCGCTACTTCAACTGCGCGCCCGACGACCAGCAGACCAACGGCTATCTGCGCGGCGACGAGGACGTGGAGCTCGAGGGCCTGTTCGAGGCCGTGCGCGGCTTTCGCCTGCCGGCGCTCAAGGCCACCGCGCTGATGGCGGACCACGACGGCATCGTGGTGCCGCTGGACATGGACCTGTCGACCGTCCACATCGACCTCGACCTGGGCACGCTGGCGCTGGTCTGGCGGCTGACCACCGGCGCGCAGGACTGGTCGCAGGCCAGCCTCAGCATCATGGAGCGCTGAACGCATGGCCGCGCCCGAGCAGGCGGAGAAACGCCACGAACACTTCGCGCTGGCCAAGGCGCCCGACTGGAAGTACACGCCGCTCAAGCCCGACAAGGGCGTGCCGGTTCCCTACTGGACGATCTCGTACTTCGACGAATCGGTGCAGACCGCCAGCCGTTCCGACGGCCGCACCAACGAGTACTTCCTCGACCGCTCGCGCGTGCCGGTCAGCCGCGGCGGCGAGGCCGGCAAGGGCAAGGGCGTCATGTCGGGCACGTACATGGACGAGTTCGAGCCCAAGGAGTGGTCGCAGACGCTGCACATCGACGGCGGCCTGGCCGTGTTCAACGGCCACATGGGCACCATCAACAAGGGGAATGCGCCGGCCAAGGTCTACACCAGCATCAACCCCGAGCAGGCGATCGCCGACAAGGCCTGCTGGGAGCAGATGAAGACCAACATGGCCGCCCTCGGCGTGGCCAGCAAGGACCGCATGTTCGCGGACCCCGCGGGCTGCGGCAAGGACGTGCTCTCGGGCGCCTGGAACACCATCACCGGCGACGTGGCCGCGGTGGGCGACATGCTCGGCAGCGTGTGGGGCGGCATCAAGGCCTTCTTCTCCGATCCGCTGGGCTCGATGAGCAGCGCGGTCGACGGGCTGCAGAAGTTCGGTGCCCAGGCGGTGGAGGCGGGCAAGCAGGTGGTGGGCGTGATCAACGGCCTGCGCGACGGCTCCATCACCATGGACGACCTGCTCGACTTCGCGGCCGACATGCTGCAGGACCAGCTCTGCGAGATCGCCGCGCAGGTCGAGGAGATGGTCAAGCAGGGCAAGGGCTGCGAGGCCGTGGGCGTGATCCTCGGCCAGACCGCGGAGGCCGTGGCCGTCTCGCTGGCGACGGCCGGCGTTGGCGCGGCGGCGGGCGGCGCGACCAAGGCCGCGCAACTGATGGCCAAGGCCGGCATCACCAAGGGCGACGACATCGCGGCGGCGATCCGCAAGCTCAAGGAGTTCAAGAAGAAGCACAAGGAGCGGCCGCACGAGGGCGGCGAGCCGCATCCGCGCAGGCTGGCGGACGGGGAGGATTCGAGCACGCCGGGGGATCGCAAGCCCGATGTCTGCCCGATGTGCCCGGTGGTGGGCAAGCCCGTGAACCCGGTGCTCGGCTGCAAGGTGCTGGGCGGCGGGCTCGAGCTCGACTTCGACCTGCCAGCACCGCTGCCGCTGCCGTGGCAGCGGACCTACGTCTCGCGCAATGCGCGCGTCGGCTGGCTGGGGCAGGGCTGGACCCTGCCGCTGGGCCTCGTCGTCGAGGAGCGTCGCATCCAGGGGCGCGCGAAGCTCGTGCTGGTCGACGAATCCGGCCGCGACATCGTCTTTCCCGCGCTCAAGCCCGGTGCCAGCCACTACAACGAGTTCGAACGCTTCACGCTCAGGGCGCTCGATGCGCAGCGGCTGCAGCTGGAAGGCCTGGATGGCGAGCAGCGCTTCGTCTTCCGGCGCTTCCCCGGCGGCGCGGGGCGGAGCGCCCGCTACCTGCTGGCGTCGATCGTGGACCGCAACGACAACCGGATCGACATCGAACACGGCCCCTCGGCGCTGCCCGAGCGCGTCGTCGACAGCGCGGGGCGGGTGCTGCTGCTCGGCTTCGAGCACGTCGTGCCCGGCGCGCGCGAGCCGCTGCGGCTGCGCAAGGTCGAGCTGCTGTCGGCCGACGGCGGGCGTCGCACGCCGCTGGTGGGCTACGAGTACGACCGCGCGGGCGACCTGGTCCGCGTGACCGACCGGCTCGGCGGCATGCGGCGCGAATTCGAGTACCGCAACCACGTGCTGGTGGCGCACACCGAGCCCGGCGGCCTGCGCGCCTCCTACGCCTACGACGTGGAGGCGCCGCACGGCCGGGTGCGTTGCAGCGAGATCTCGAACGGCGAGCGCTACGACTTCGAGTACCTGGCGCGAGCGACCCGCGTGACCGACCAGCTGGGCCGTGTCGAGGTCTACGAATTCAACGCCGACCGCGAATGGACCGCCACGGTCGACGCGATGGGCGGGCGCACCGTGCGGCAGCTCGATGCCTTCGGCCGCCTGCTCGCGCTGACCGATCCGGCCGGGCGGACCACGCGCTACGGTTATGACGAACGCGGCCGGCCGGTGCGCGTGCAGGTTCCGGGGGCCACCGACACCGAGTTCGTGGTGACCACCGTGCGCTACGACACGGCGACGGGCCAGCCCGCGAGCCTGGCCGATGCGCTCGGCGCCACCACCGGGTACCGCTACGACGCGCGCGGCAACCTGGTCGAGGTGATCGACGCGCTGGGGCAGCCCACGCGCTACCGGTACGACGACCGCGGCCTGCCGGTCGCCATCGTCGACGCGCTCGGCAAGACGCGCCACCTGAGCTACAACGCGGCGGGACAGGTCGTGCGGCAGGTCGATTGCTCGGGGCAGCCCACGGGCTACGGCTACGACGAGTGGGGCCGGCTCGAGAGCGTGACCGATGCGCTGGGCCACACCACCCGCTACCAGCGCGACGAGCTCGGACGGCTGCGCTCGCTCGTCGGCGCCGACGGCACGGTCGAACGCTTCGAGTACGACGCGGCGGGCCGCCTCACGGCGCATGTGAGTCCGCTGGGTGCCCGCACCGAATACCTGCTCGCGCTCGATGGACTGCCGCTGGTGCGGCGCAATGCGGCCGGCGGCGAACTGCGCTACGAGTACGACGGCGCCCGCCGCCTGGTGGCGCTCTACAACGAGAACGCCGTGCGCTACGACTTCGGCTACGACGCGCTGGGCCGGCTGGTCGAGGAGACCGGCTTCGACGGTCGCCACACGCGCTACGTGCGGGATCCCGCGGGCTTGCTGCTCGCGAAGATCGAGCTCGGCTGCCTGACCCTGCGCCAGCGGCTCGACCAGCGGCTGGCGCGCGAGCAATCGCGCCAGCCGGGCACGCCGCAGGCCCTGCCGCCGAGGCGCACCGCGCCGACCTTCGAGGATCCCTGGGGCTTCGGCCTGACGGACGAGGTGACGGCTGCCGCGGCGAGCGCCGCCGGCCAGGCGATCGTGACCCGCTACGAGCGCGACGCGGGCGGGCGGCTGGTGCACAAGCTCGTGGCCGGCCACGTGCTCGACGCGCGGGGGCGGCGCGTCGCGCAGCACAAGTCCACGCACTATCGCCACGATGCCGCGGGCCGGCTGGTCGAGGCCGCCAACGACAACGGCGGCCGGATCTCGCTGGGCTACGACGCCATGGGCCAGTTGCTCGAGGAGACCCGCGTCGGCCAGGGGCTGCGCACGACGCAGCGCCATCGCTACGACGCGCTCGGCAACCGGCTGGCCACCGTGCTGCCCGACGGGCGCGAGATCCGCTGGCTCCACTACGGTTCGGGCCATCTGCACCAGATCAACCTCGACGGCCGGGTGGTCTGCGACATCGAGCGCGATGCGCTGCATCGGGAGGTCGCGCGCAGCCAGGGCGCGCTGGAGAGCCGCTATCGCTACGACCCGGTCGGCCGCCTGCTGGCCCAGGCCACCGCGCGCCCGCGGCCGGACGAGGCGCGGGTCGATCCCGGTGCCGGCACCGATGCCGTGCCGGGATGGGACGAGCGCTTCGTGCTGGCGCGCCAGTATGTCTACGACCCTGGCGGCAACCTGCTCGAACTGGTCGATCGCCGGCATGGCCGCGCGCGCTATGGCTACGACCGCATCGGCCGGCTGCTGTCGGCATTGCAGCCGATGTCGCAGGAGCAGTTCGCGTTCGATCCGGCCCACAACCTGCTGCCCGGCGCGGACGCCGGCGGCGGTGCCGCCCCTTCGGCGGGGGCGATCAAGGACAACCGCGTCGAGGTGTTCGAGGACAAGCGCTACCACTACGACAGCCACGGCAACCTGGTCGAGAAGAGGATCGGCCGGCACACGCGCATGCAGTTCGAGTGGGACGTGGAGCACCAGCTCCAGAGCGTCACCGTGGTGCGGCAGGGCCAGGGCGGCAGCACCACGACGCAGACCACGCGCTACCGCTACGACGCATTCGGGCGCCGCATCGAGAAAAGCGATCGGCTCGGACGCACGCTGTTCGAATGGGACGGCAACCGGCTGCTGAGCGAGCAGCGCGGCGCGCTGCAGACGCTGTATCTCTACCAGGGGCTTGGCTTCGTGCCGGTCGCGCAGGTCCAGGCCGAAGTGTTCCGGGGCGAGCCGGCGGGCGAGGCGCGAGAGGACGACGAAGAGCAGGACTGGCAGCCTCGCCGGTCCCGCACCGCCTTCGTCGACCGGATGCTGGCCACCGCACGCCAGATCCAGGCGCGCAGCCGGGGCGAGGGCGAGGCAGCATCCGCCGCGCCGGCGCGGGACGAGGCCGCCGTCGGCGCCTCGGTGGTGGATCTCGATGCCTGGCGCATCCGCTACTACCACACCGACCACCTCGGCACGCCACGCGAGCTCAGCAGCGAGGATGGCGAGATCGTCTGGAGCGCGAGCTACAAGGCCTGGGGCAACACGCTCAAGGTGGAGGTGCCTTCAAGCGCGCCGCGCGCCGGGACGCAGCCCGTCGAGCAGAACCTGCGGTTCCAGGGCCAGTACTTCGACGCCGAAAGCGGGCTGCACTACAGCCGCTTCCGCTACTACGACCCCGATGTCGGGCGCTTCGTGAGCGAGGACCCGATCGGACTGGCCGGCGGCGAGAACTTCTTTGCCTATGCGCCCAACCCCATCGGCTGGATCGACCCGTACGGCCTGGCGGGCGTCATCCTGCTGGGCGAAGGGCAGGATGCCGTCGAGGCCGTTGCGTCGAGGCTCGGCGCCCGGACCATCAAGAACGACTGGCCCGACAATTTCCCCAATCTCAAGGGCGTGACCGATCCCGAGGAGTGGCGGCGCCGGATGTGCGAGGCGGTGGATTTCAACCGGCAGTGGATCCGCGACCGCGCCGCCGAGGGCTACACCTTCCAGACCATCGGCGTGCAGGGTTCCAACAGTCCCTATTACGCCGCGGAGCTCGAGGAACTCTCCAAGCTCGGGCACAAGGCGACGGTGGTCAAGAAGGTCAAGGATTCGGACGGCGTGTTCAGAACCATCGACGAGATGCGGGCCAAGTGCAACTGCCGGCCGCGAATGAAGTACAAGAAGCTGCAATGCGACTGACACCGAAAGCGCCGACGCCATGATTTCCGTGATCCTCGGATCGAACGACAAGCCCCGCATGGAGCGCTTCCTGGCCTTGCTGGGGTTTGCGAGCCAGGACGGGCGTTCCTACGTGGCGCCCGGCCATCAAGGCTTCGAGTTCTACTTCACCGAGGCGCCGTCCAAGCCTTCCGCGAGCACCGAGATCTTCGTCTCGGTGTCGAGCCAGGCCGACCCCGATGCCTTCTTCGAGACCCTCGAGCGGATCGGACTGCCGTTCGAAACCTGGGAGCACCCGAGGTTCTACGACGTCCGCGTGACCGATCCGGCCGGTCGGCTGTGGCAGGTGATGCTCAAGTCGTAGCGGCGAACAGCGCCCGCACCCGCGCCAGGTCTTCCGGCGTATCCACGCCCGGCCCCGGCGCCGCGTCGCTCACATGCACCGCGATGCGGTGCCCATGCCACAACGCGCGCAACTGCTCGAGCGCCTCGATGCCTTCGAGCGGCGAGGGCGGCAGCGAGGGAAATTGGCGCACGAAGCCCGCGCGGTAGCCGTAGATGCCGATGTGGCGCAGCGGCGCCGGCGAGGGCAGCCGCGCAGGCGGCACGCCGGGCGCGGCGCCGTCGCGCCACCACGGGATCGGCGCACGGCTGAAATAGAGCGCGTTGCCCTGCGCGTCGAGCACGGCCTTCACGACGTTGGGATTGAGGTAGTCGGCCACCGAATCGATGGCATGCACCGCGGTGCTCATCGCGGCATCGGGCCGCGAGAGCAGCGCCGCGGCCACGGCGTCGATCAGCGCCGGGTCGATCAGCGGCTCGTCGCCCTGCACGTTGACCACCACCGCGTCGCCGTCGAGACCGAGCTGCTCGCAGGCCTCGGCGAGGCGGTCGCTGCCGCTCGGATGGTCCTGGCGCGTGAGGATCGCCTCCACCCCATGGGCCTGGCAGGCCGCGAGGATCGAGGCATGGTCCGCCGCCACCACCACGCGCGCCGCGCCGGATTGCGCCGCGCGCTGCGCCACGCGCGCCACCATCGGCACGCCGGCGATGTCGGCCAGCGGCTTGTCGGGCAGCCGCGTCGACGCCAGCCGGGCCGGCACCAGAACCGTGAAGCTCACAGCCCGAGCTCGTCGTCGGACAGGGTGCGGGCCTCGTTTTCGAGCAGCACCGGGATGCCGTCGCGCACCGGATAGGCCAGGCGCGCGCTGCGCGAACAGAGTTCCTGCTTTTCGGGATTCCAGGTCAGGGGGCCCTTGGTGACGGGGCAGACGAGCAGTTCAAGCAGCTTGGTGTCCATCGGTCGATGATAGCTTTGCGTCGAGTGCCGCGAGGAAGGCGTCGGAGGGTTCGAACAGCAGCGGCACGGCCAGCGCATCGGGCTTCTTGCGCCAGAGCTTGACCGCGTCCTTCTCGGTGCACAGCAGCAGGTGGTCGGCCGGCAGGTCGTCCTGCCAGTCGACGAAATCGTGGTGATCGGGCAGGGCGATGGTTCGTTCGGGTTCGATGCCTTGCGCGCGCAGCATCTCGAAGAAGGCCTCGGGCCGCGCGATCGCCGCCAGCGCCGTGATGGGGCGCGCAGCCAGCGAGGCCAGCGGCGTCCGGGTGCCGTCGTTCGCCACCGCGTAGGTCGCCAGCTGGCGCGTGGCGGTGAAGCCGCCGGCGAAGGCTGGGTGCTCGCCGCTGTGCAGCACCAGGTCGCAATCGCGCGGCCAGGGTTCGCGCAAGGGGCCGGCCGGCAGCAGCCAGCCATTGCCGATGCCGCGGTCGTCGAACACGCAGATCTCGATGTCGCGCGCCAGCGCCAGGTGCTGCAGGCCGTCGTCGCAGACGATGACCTGCGTGGCGGGATGGGCCGCGAGCAGCGCGCGCGCCGCCTCGGCGCGGCGGCGCGCCACGAACACCGGCACGCCCGTGCTGCGCCGGATCAGCGCCGGCTCGTCGCCGACCTCGCGCGGATCGCTGTCGGGCAAGACTTCGCGGCAGTCGTCCGTATGCCGGCCGTAGCCGCGCGACACCACGCCCACCCGCCAACCCCGCGCACGAAGATGCCGCGCCACGGCCATCACCACCGGCGTCTTGCCTGCGCCACCCGCGATCACGTTGCCGACGATCACCACCGGCACCGGCATGCGTTCGGCCCGCAGCCAACCGAGGCGATAGAGCAGCGCGCGCAGCGCCACCAGGGTGCGAAAGAGCAGGGACAAGGGCCACAGCAGCAGCGCGAGAGGTCCGCGCCGCAGCCAGGCGTGCCGAAGCCGCGAGGCGGTTGCGCCGGTGTCGGTGCCGTTGCGCCCCTGCGACGGCAACTCAGTGCCCGGCTTGCGCCGTCGACTGGGCGGCGAAGGTGATCTGCATCAGGCCCGCGCGGCGCGCCGCTTCCATCACCGTGACCACGGCCTGGTGCGGGCTGCTGGCATCGGCGCTGATGATCACCACGCTGTCCTTGCCGCCGGTGGCGGCCGCGGCGAGCGCCGCCGCCACGGTGTCCACGGCGCGGTCGGGCAACTGCGTCTTGTTGATCGAGTAGCGCCCATCGGCCGAGACGCCGACGATCACTTCCTTGGGATAGTCACGCTGCGCGTCCACGTCCGCCGTCGGCAGCCGCAGCTGCATCTCGGTGAACTTGCTGTAGGTGGTCGACAGCATCAGGAAGATCAGCACCACCAGCAGCACGTCGATGAACGGGATCAGGTTGATCTCGGGCTCGTCGCGAGCGCCGTGGCGAAACTGCATGCGGCCGCGGCTCATCGGGCGCTCCCGGCGGCGGCCATGGCGGCGGTGGGCGCGCTCATTTGCGCAGCGCGTTGAGATGGCGCGCGAAGCGCTCGCCCGAGAGTTCCAGGTTCAGCAGGTACTCGTCGACGCGGCTGCGGAAATAGCGCCAGAAGATCAGTGTCGGGATCGCGACGATCAGGCCGAAGGCGGTGTTGTAGAGCGCGATCGAGATGCCGTGCGCGAGCTGCGCCGGATTGCCCGAGCCCACCGCGCCGCTGGTGGGCGACTGCGAGCCGAAGATCTCGATCATGCCGATCACCGTGCCCAGCAGCCCGAGCAGCGGGGCGGCCGAGGCGATGGTGGCGAGGGCGGGCAGGTAGCGCTCCAGCCGGTGCGCCACGGTGCGGCCCGAGGCCTCCATGGCGGCGCGCAGGTCGTCCTCGGTGCAGCGCGGATTGGCGTTCAGCGCTCGCAGGCCGGCGGCCAGCACTTGGCCGAGCATCGAGTTGTTTTCCAGCTTGGTCACCACGTCGGGCCCCGGCACCGCGTTGTGCGACACCGTGATGGTTTCTTCGAGCAGCTTGGGCGGCAGCACTTTCACCGTCTTGAGACTTGTGAAACGTTCTATAACAAGCGCGAGTGCGATCACCGAGCAAGCGAGCAGCGGCCAGATGGGCCAACCTGCAGCAACTATGATGGAAAACAAGGAATCCTCCGGCCCCGTAGGCTGTCAATGCGCGGCGATTATCCACCGAGCCCACCATCGCCACGGCGCTTGTTTGCGTGTCGGCCAAGACGCACAGATTCTGTGGATAACTTTGTGATTAACCTGCTGCGCAAGTCGCCGCGAGCCGCGCCAACTGGGCTTTCCATTAGATCGATTGAATTTTGGGCACCGCTTTTTTTAATGAAATCAACAACTTGCACGAGAAACCGTGCAATTGTCCGACCCCGGGGGCGCGGCGCCCCGCCCGCGGCACCCGTTGTGGAAGAGTGCCAAATCACGATTCGGCGGTTCTGTGAACTTGCGTGACCCGAATCCGCCCGCCGGGCCCCGCGTATGGGCCGTCGGCGCGTTGTGCCGCGCGGTCGCCGATGCGCTCGATGCCCGCTTCAATCCGGTTTCCGTGCGCGGCGAAATCTCCGGTTTCTCGCGCGCGTCGAGTGGACATTGTTACTTCTCGCTCAAGGACGAGTCGGGCCAGCTGCGCTGCGCCATGTTCCGCCGCGCGGCCGGCCTGCTCGATTTCTCGCCGCGCGACGGCGACCAGGTCGAGGTGCGCGGTCGCCTCGCGGTCTACGAGCCGCGCGGCGACCTGCAACTCGTCGTCGAGAGCCTGCGCCGGGCCGGGCAGGGCGCCCTGTTCGAGCAGTTCCTCCAGCGCAAGGCGCGCCTCGAGGCCGAGGGCCTGTTCGACCCGGCGCGCAAGCGCGCGCTGCCGGTGATGCCGCGCGCCATCGGCGTGGTCACCTCGCTGGGCGCCGCGGCGCTCCACGACGTGGTGACCGCGCTGCGCCGGCGCGTGCCCCATATTCCCGTGACGGTGGCGCCCGCCGCGGTGCAGGGCGCCGGTGCGCCCGGCGAACTGGTGCGCGCGCTGCAGTCGCTCTATGCGCTGCAGCCCGCGGTCGACGTCATCCTGCTGGTGCGCGGCGGCGGCTCGATCGAGGACCTGTGGGCCTTCAACGACGAGAGCCTGGCGCGCACCATCGTGCAGAGCCCGGTGCCGCTCATCAGCGGCGTGGGCCACGAGACCGACTTCACCATCGCCGATTTCTGCGCCGACCTGCGCGCTCCCACGCCCACCGCCGCGGCGGAGCTGGTGAGCGCGCCGCGGGCGCTGTGGCTCGATGCCCTCGCGCTGCTCGAGGAGCGCCTCGACGACGCCATCGGCGCGCGGCTCGATGCGCTGGGCCAGCGGCTCGACCAGGCCGCCGGCCGGCTGGGCCGTCCCTCGACGCTGGTGGCGCGGCAACAGCTGCGGCTCGCGCATCACGCACAGCGCCTGCACTATGCGGTGCTGTCGAGGACGCAGCGGCAATCGCAAGCGGCCCAGAGGCTGGCCGACGATTTCCCCGCGAAGTTCGACCGTGCGCTGGTGCAGCGCCGCGAGCGCCTGGAGCGCGTCGCGCTGCGGCTGAGGCTGCTCGATCCGGCGCTCGTGCTGCAGCGCGGCTATGCCTGGATCACCGACGCCGACGGCCGCGCCGTCGTCAGCGCGAAGGCGCTCGCACCCGGCGATGCCGTCGTTGCCCGCCTGTCCGATGGCTCCGTCGATCTGACCGTCGCGTCACGCGGCGCGACGGGAACGCGTCCGACGTGAGCGCCACGTTTCCTTTCTAGAATCATCGATTCCCCACAACCAACCCACGAGAAAAAAACCATGGAACATGTGCTCCCACCCCTGCCGTACGCCCTCGACGCACTGGCACCCGAGTACTCGAAGGAGACCCTCGAGTACCACT
>NZ_JBMDKG010000048.1:0-62704 GCF_057809595.1 Variovorax sp. FG153 | reverse complement strand
TGGAGCAGGCGCTGGCGGGTATCTGGGCGGAGGTGCTGGGCGTGCAGCGCGTGGGACGCAACGACAACTTCTTCGAGCTCGGCGGGCATTCGCTGCTCGCGCTGCGCCTGCTCGAGCTGGTGCGCCGGCGCCTGCCGGACCTGGGCCTCGATCTCCAGCGGCTGATGGCGCGGCCGACGATCGGCGGCCTCGTGGAGAGCGCGCCGGGCGTTTCGGCGCTCACGCCGCTGAACAGGGCCGTGGACGAGGTGCCGCCGCTGTTCTGCATTCATCCGGGCTTCGGCACCGTGCTCGGCTACCTGCCGATCGCGCGCCGGCTCGACGGCGTGCGCCCGGTCCTCGGCCTGGCCTGCCGCACGCTGGCCGATCCCGCGCACCGCGACGAGTCGCTGGACCGCATGGCGCAGGATTACGTCGCGATGGTCCGCGAGCGCCAGCCAGCGGGGCCCTATCACCTGCTCGGCTGGTCGCTCGGCGGCACGCTGGCCGCGCGCATGGCGGCGAGGCTCGAGGCCCTGGGCCAGGAGGTGCGTTTCCTCGGACTGGTCGATTCCTATGTCTCGCTCGATGGCGAGCACGAGGCGCCCAAGCCCTGGCGCGGCGAATTCCCGGTCTTCCTCGAATCGATCGGCGTGCGGCTCGATGCGGGCTGCGTGCTGCCCGAGGGCATCGCCGACCCGATGCAGGCCGAGGAGGCGCTGCGCGACTGGATGCAGGCGCAGATGGCGCAGGGCCGCGCGACGGGCCTCGGCGCCCACGAAGGCGTGACGGCCGGCGAGTTGGTGCGCCTGTACGTCACCAGCCGCGCCCTCGCCGAGACGGCGCGGCGCTCGCGCGGACCGGTGGACGCGGTGGCCGCCGCCGCGCACTGCTGGTGGGTGAAGGACCGGCCCCAGGCGCAGGTGCAGGGGCTGGGCCGGCAGCTCGGCGCGTCGGTCGCGCACGGCTATGTCGATGCCGACCACATCCGGATCGTGGAGAGCGAACCGCTGCTGCAGGCGCTGTCGAGGTTGCTCGCGCGGGAAGCGAGCGCCTGAAGCCGGGGCGCGGCGGGCGCGTCCGCCTGCCGCGTCCCCGCCCGACCAGGTTGCCGCGAGCGGCGACCTTTCCCAAAAGGAAGAGCGGGACCTTCGTTGCCGAAGGTCCCGCTCTTCTTGCGTGGAGTGCGCCTCGCGGCGCGGGTGCCTACCAGCGATAGGTCGCGGTGCCCACCACCTTGCGGCGCTCGCCGTAGCCGCAGCTGTACTGGTCGCAGCTGCGGCCCACGTAGATCTTGTCGGTCAGGTTGCGCACGTTGAGCGCGAGGCTCCAGTTCTCGAAGTCGTAGCCCACCATCGCATCGACCACGGTGTAGGAGGGGATCTTCGCGATCGAGGAACTGTTGGCGCCCCAGGTCGAGCCGACGAAGCGCACGCCCAGGCCGGTCTTCACGCCGTTGCCGAAGCGGTAGTCGCCCCAGATCGCGATCTGGTTGCGCGGCGTGGCGATGAGCTGCCTGCCGATCTTCTCGGGGTTCGCGTCCGCCGTGATCTTGGCCGAGGGCGTGTAGGTGTAGGCAGCGACCAGGTTGAGGTTCTTCACCGGCTCGAAGGTGGCCTCGAGCTCGAGGCCGCGCACGCGCACCTCGCCGGTCTGGCGCGGCACGAAGTCGGAGTCGAAGGTCACGATGTTCTTGCGCCGCAGGTCGAACAGGGCGGCGCTGTAGCTGCTCTTGGTGCCCGTGGGCTGGTAGCGCACGCCGACCTCGTACTGCTTGCCGGTCTCGGGCTGGAACGGCTTCTTGGTGTCGGGGTTGATGAAGGTCGAGGGCGAGAACGACTCGGAATAGCTCACGTACGGCGCGATGCCGTTGGGTGCGAGATAGACCAGGCCGGCGCGCCCGGTGAACTTGCGGTCGACCTGGTAGGAGGTGCTGTTGTCGTCGAGCCGGTTGATGCTGAAGACGCTCGCGCGGTCCCAGCGGCCACCCAGGGTGGCGACCCAGCGATCGCCCCACTTGATCTGGTCCTGCAGGTAGAAGCCGGTCTGCACCAGGCGCACGTACGAGTTGGTGCTCGGCGTGGCGGGCAGCTCGAAGGGCGCGCCGTAGACCGGCGCGAAGACGTCCAGCTGCGGGCCGGCGCCGTAGTACTGGACCGTGTCGAAGCTGCTGCGCTGGTGGTCGAGGCCGGCCAGCAGCGTGTGCTGCCAGGAGCCCGCTTTCAGCTTGGCCTGGATCTGGTTGTCCATGGTGAAGAGGTCGCCCTGCTCGGGGCTGCTGGCGAACAGCTGGCGGTTGACCACGCGGTAGTTCAGCGGGCTGAACGGGTTCTCGGGATCGAGGGTGGCGAAGCCGCCGCCGTAGATCTGGCGGTAGTCGGTCTTGATCTTGCCGTAGCGCGCGCTCTGGCGGATGGTGATCGTGTCGTTCAGCCGCGATTCGAGCTGGTAGCCGACGTCCCACTGCTTCTGGTTGAAGCGGTCGAAGTCGGGTTCGCCGAGGAAGGTCGAGGTCGCGATGCGGCCGTTGGGCGAGGCCAGCAGCGAGGCTTGCGGGGGCAGGAAGCCGTAGGTGTTGCCGACTTTGTAGTTCGTGTAGTGCGCCATCAGCGTGATCGAGGTGTCGCTCGAGGGCCGCCAGGTGAGCGAGGGCGCGAAGTACTGGCGCTTGTCGGCCGCGTAGTTGACCTGCGTGTTGCTGTCCAGGCCGAGCGCGGTGAGGCGGTAGAGAAGCTTGCCCTCGGCGTCGATCGGGCCCGAGAAGTCGGCCGCGATCTGTTTCTGCGAATGGTTGCCGACCTGGACCTGGATCTCGCGCAGCCGCTCCTCGGTCGGGCGCTTGCTCACCACGTTGATCATGCCGCCGGGACCGGTCTGGCCGTACAGCACGGACGAGGGGCCGCGCAGCACCTCGATGCGCTCGGCGCCGTAGCCCTCGAGGCGCCACACCGCGTAGTTGGAGTTGTTGCGCACCTGCATGCCGTCGAGATAGAAGCCCGGCGAGTAGGCGTCGAAGCCGCGCAGCGTGAGCCAGTCGAAGCGGCTGTCGAGGCCGTCGAGCATCTTCACGCCCGCGGTGTACGCGAGCGCGTCGGACAGGCGCGTCACGCCGAGCGAGCTGATGCGATCGGCCGTCACCACCGAGATCGACTGCGGCGTCTCGATGATCGGCGTGTCGGTCTTGGTGCCGGTGGCGCTGCGCTTGGCCACGTAGCCGTTCACGCGGCTGGTGGCCGAGGACTCGGTTTCGGAGTTGACGGTCACCGGCGGCAGCGTCTGGCCGCTCTGGCCGGTGACGGGGGCCGTGCCGGCCGGCGGCGCGTCGGCGGTCTGTGCCGCGGCGCAGAGCCCCCACAGCGCGGTGGCGGTTCCGAAGGCCGCCACGAGCGAGGCATTCAGCAGGCGTTGGCGGGGCAGGGGAAGGTTGCGCATGAAAGTTCTCTTCATTGTTGAGCCGGCCGGATTTTAGTGAGAATGGTTCTTATTTGTGTGACATGGTTACAACAGGTGTTCCTCGAGGCATGCGCTTTTTCTGCAACCGGGTGGCGAAATAGTTCTTTCGTATTTATGCGCCGCGCCTGACGTGCGGCGCGAGCAACTCGAGGCCCTGGTGCAGCGCGGGGAAGAGGCTCAGGTTGAAGTTGTTCCAGCGCAGCTCGAGGATCGAATCGCCGGGCCCGATGTCGGTGCCGAGCACGTCGAAGATCACTTCGCCCGAGTCGATGCCGTTGTCCACGTAGTGCAGCGACGCACCGGTCTTCGTCACTCGTGGCGCGGGCACTTTCGCCATCGTGTGCCAGTCGCTCACCCGCAGGCCCTGCGCGCCGTGCAGCGCGTCGAGCGTGGCGTGCGCGCCGCGGCGCTCGTAGGGCGACTCGATGCGCGTGATGCCCGGATGGATGTTGACCATGCGCCGATGGAAATGCGCGCCGGGCCGCACCAGCTCGTCGAGGATGATCAGCAGGCCGTCGAGCACGACGATGTCGGCCTGCAGCGTGAGCAGCTTGTCGAGCAGCGTGCGCTCGTAGGCGCTCTTCGCGGCCGGCCGCTCGGCGGCATCGAGCGGCAGCCGCCTGTAGGTCGACGGCACCGCGTGCAGCATCTCGCGCAGCAGCCGTCCCTGCACGCGCTGTTCGGCCGGGAAGATCCACGCCTTGTCGGGATGCCAGGCGAAGCCGTAGTCCCGCAGGGCCGCCTGGTCGCGCGGCGACTGCTCGTCGTCGTCGTAGACGATGCCCTCGAGCGAATACTGCTCGCCCAGCGGCGTGTGCTCGAGCGCGTGGGCCAGGTACTCGAGCGGCGATTTCATGTAGCGCTGGCCGCCCTGGTAGGCGATGTGCTGGCCGGCCTTGTCGGCGGCGCCGTTTCTCAGCGAAAGAACGTAGACGAGCTTTGCCTTGGGCATGGATGTGTGCGGGTTGGGATGGACGAACGCCGGCGGCGACCGCTCGCAGGCGGGCCGCCGCCGGTACCTTCGTGAAGAGACGCGGGGGCGTCCGATCTGTTCACGCCTCGGCGGCGCCGGCCTCGCGATGCCGCGGCGCGAGCGGGCAGGCCCCGCAGTGCTCCTCGCCGGGCAGCAGGTGGTAGAGGCAGCATTGCCGGTGCAGCCGCAGCGGTGGGCGGGGATCGCCCGCCGGGCGCGGCAGCACGCGCTGCCGCCCGTGCATGGGGTTCGCGCCCTGCAGGCTCTCCGGGGCGCGTGGCCAGCGGGTGGCGCACAGCAGGTGCTCGCGGTCCTCGGCGACGCGGGCCATGCCGCCGGTCAGCGCATGGGCCTGCGCAAGGATCGGCTCGAGCACGCGCGCCACGTCGCCCCAGAGGATCTTCGGCGCCACCTTCGTGAGCGCGCAGAGCGCTTCGAACAGCGGATGCAGGTGCCGCCACAGCAGGGCCTCGTAGCGTTGCGCGGTATCGGCGCCGGGCAGCGGCATGCCGATCTCGCGCAGGTGGAAGTCGATCGGACCGCCGCCGGCGTCGAGCCGCACCCAGACCTCGGCGGCATCCATCGGGAACACGTGCTGCACCACCGTGGCCGCGGCCACCACCGGCGGCAGCAGCGCGCCCAGGTAGTCCAGCACCCAGGCCGAGGCGACCGCGCGCAGGTCGGGGCCGGCCACCTGCCGCACCGCGGCCTGGCGCTGCATCAGGGCGCGCAGCACGTCGCCGTGCAGCAGGCTGTCGACCCGCAGTGCACCGGGCGGGATCGCGTCCGCGCACTGGAGGCGTTCGCCCATCGGCGCGAACTGGCCCTGGAAGAACGGCTTCAGCAGCGCGAGCATGGTTGGGCTCGCCCGCGACACGGGCAACGGATGGGGCGGTACATCACGCAAGGACGTTCGGCCACGCCGCATGTTCATCGCCGGCTGCGCGATGAACATCGGCGCCGCTGGCGCGTCTACCCCGCAAGCGGCGTCGTGCCGCCGGCAATCCGTGCCCTGCGGGGCCGTGCAATCGCCCCTCGTGGCGGAAAGAGTCTTCGAATGACATCCCCTGGCGGCCACCGCTCCGAGGCCCTGCGCCTGCTGCGACCCTTCCTGCCCTGGATCGCGCTGTCCGCGATCACCGGCGTGTGCGCCGGCGTGGCCACCGTGTTCCTGCTGCGCACCATCAACGAGGTGCTCAACCAGCAGGGCGGCATGGCCGGGGGCCTGCTGTTCACCTTCATCGGCCTGTGCCTGGTCGCGCTGTTCGGGCGCATGGCCTCCGACGTGTCGACCAACTTCGTCGGCCAGCGGCTGGTGGCGCAGGTGCGCAAGAGCCTGGCGCAGAAGATCCTCGCCGCGCCGATCGACGCGCTCGAGCGCTACCGCACCCATCGCCTGATGCCGGTGCTGTCGCAGGACGTCGACATGATCAGCGACGCGGCCTTCGTGCTCTCGTCCACGCTGATCGCGCTGGCGGTCGCGCTCGGCTGCCTGACCTACCTGGCGGTGCTGTCGCTGCCGCTGTTCTGCCTGCTGATGGTGGCGCTGGTGCTCGGCGCGACGGCGCAGATCGTGGCCCAGACCCGCGCCGAGGCCGGCTTCTGGAAGGCGCGCGAGCACGAGGACCAGTTGCACAAGGCCTATCGCCAGATCAGCGAGGGCGCCAAGGAACTGCGCATGCACCGCGAGCGCCGCGTCGGCATCTTCGGCGGCCAGATCGAGCGCATCGTCGACGACATCCGCCGCGTCAACGGCCGCGCGATCAACATCCACGTCATGGCCACCGCCTTCGGCTCGGCGCTGTTCTTCCTGCTGATCGCGCTGATCCTCGGCTGGGCCGCGTTCCGCAGCACCGAGCCCGCGGTGCTCAGCGGCTTCGTGCTGGTGCTGCTGTTCATCAAGGGGCCGATCGACATCATCGCGGGCACGCTGCCGAACGTCGGGCGCGCCAAGGTCGCTTTCAAGCGCATCGCCGACCTGTCCGCGCGCTTCGCCACGCCCGAGCCGCATCTGCACCTGGAGCGCGCCGGCGGCGGCGCCGCGATGGCGCAGGGCATCGGCATGCGCGGCGTGCGCTATGCCTTCGACGCGCCCGAGGGCGAGGCGCCGTTCGTGCTCGGCCCGATCGACCTCGAGCTGCGCCGCGGCGAGATGGTCTTCGTGGTGGGCGACAACGGCTCGGGCAAGACCACGCTGATCAAGCTGCTGCTGGGCCTGTACGCGCCGCAGCAGGGCGAGGTGCTGCTCGACGGCGCCGCCGTCACGCCGCAGTCGCGCGACGACTACCGCCAGCTCTTCACCACCGTGTTCTCCGATTTCTACCTGTTCGAGGACCTGGTGTCGCGCGAGAAGGGCGAGGCCGCCGCGCACGCGCTGCCGCAGGCGGCGCTGCCCTACCTGCAGCGGCTGGAGATCGCGCACAAGGTGAGCGTGAAGGACGGCGCCTTCAGCACCGTCGACCTCTCGACCGGCCAGCGCAAGCGGCTCGCGCTGGTGCATGCCTACCTCGAGGGCCGACCGGTGCTGGTGTTCGACGAGTGGGCGGCCGACCAGGACCCGGCCTTCCGTCATCTCTTCTACACCGAGCTGCTGCCCGAACTGCGCGCCAAGGGCCACATGCTGGTGGTCATCTCGCACGACGACCGCTACTTCCACGTCGCCGACCGCGTCATCACGATGCGCGCGGGACGCATCGCCGAGGACCGCGCGCGCCCGGCAGCCTCGCGGCCTGAGGCGCGGCCCGCGCACGCCCACACCCAACAGACAGGAGTTGAGATTCATGCAGCACATCCATGACCTGATCGGCGTCGGATTCGGCCCGTCGAACATCGCGCTGGCGATCGCGCTCGAGGAGAAGCGCCATGGCGGCCGGCCGGCGGACGCGCTGTTCATCGAGCGGCAGCCCAGCTTCGCCTGGCATCCGCACATGCTGCTGGAGCAGGCCCACATGCAGATCTCGTTCCTCAAGGACCTCGCGACGCTGCGCAATCCCACCAGCCGCTTCACCTTCATCAACTACCTGCACGAGAGCGGGCGCCTGCCCGACTTCATCAACCTCAAGAGCTTCTTCCCGAGCCGCCACGAGTTCAACGACTACCTGGGCTGGGCCGCGCGCCAGTTCGACGATGCCTGCGCCTACGGCGAGGAGGTGTTCGAGGTGCTGCCCGAGAAGCAGGGCGCCGAAGTGCCGCTGCTGCGCGTGCGCTCGCGGCGCGAGGGCGGCGGCGTGCAGGAGCGGCTCGCGCGCAACCTGGTGGTGAGCATCGGCGGCACGCCGCGCATTCCCGAGTGCTTCCGGCCGCTGCGCGGCGACGGGCGCGTGCTGCATTCGAGCGGCTACCTGCGCGACATCGCCAAGGTGCTCGATGGCGGCGCGGGCCGGCGCATCGCGATCGTCGGCGCGGGCCAGAGCGCGGCCGAGATCTTCATGGACCTGCAGGGCCGCCCGGGCGCGCCGCGGGTCGACTTCGTGATGCGGGCCCGCTCGATCCGGCCGTCGGACGACAGTCCGTTCGTCAACGAGGTCTTCAACGTCGATTTCACCGACTATGTCTACAGCCGCCCGAGCGAGGAGCGCGCCGCGCTGCTCGAGGAAGTCGCGCAGACCAACTACGCGGTGGCCGACCTCGACCTGATCCAGCAGATCTACAAGGTCTTCTACGACCAGAAGGTGGCGCGCGGCGAGCGCCTGCGCATGCTGCGCCAGCACGAGGTGCGCGCGGCGCGCGCCTCGGCCGACGGCATCCACCTGCAGCTGCGCGACCAGGACGCGGGCGTGGAAAGCACGGTGCGCTACGACGCCGTGGTGCTCGCCACCGGCTACGAACGCGAGCAGCACAAGGGTCTGCTGCAGCCGCTGGCGCCGTACCTCGGCGACTTCTCGGTCGACCGCCACTACCGCCTCGAGGCCACGCCCGATTTCCAGCCGGGCATCTTCCTGCAGGGCGCCTGCGAGGACAGCCATGGCATCAGCGACACGCTGCTGTCGGTGACCTCCGTGCGCACCGGCGAGATCGGCAACGCGCTGCTCGCCGCGCTGCCGCGCATGCGCAGCGCGGCGCGCGAGGACGTCCGGGTGGCGCAGCTCTAGGCACCGGGCCCGCGTCGCCGCCGGCGCGGCGGCGCGGACCGTCGTCCCGTGCGGTCATGCGCGGCCGGCGCCGGTCCGCGTCCCGCCATGTGCGCCGCCTTTTTCCCCCGGTGTCCCGCGCGCCGGGCGCGAGCGACGTCCTCCATCGCCCGCTTCCGCCGAATGCCCCGTTCCTCCTCCATGCGCAGATTCGTCCTTCCCCTGTTCCTCGTGTTTGTCTCGGCCACCGTCGGGGCCGGCTATCTCTGGACGAGCCGGCCCGCGGCGCCCGCGGCCTCGGTCGCGATCGCGCGCGCGGACATCGAATCGAGCGTGACCGCCGTCGGCACGCTGCAGCCGCGGCGCTACGTCGATGTCGGCGCCCAGGTCTCGGGACAGATCCTGCGGCTGGCGGTACAGCCCGGCGACCGGGTGCAGAAGGGGCAACTGCTGGTGGAGATCGATCCGAGCGTGCAGCGCGCGACGGTCGATGCCGGGCGCGCCTCGCTCGCGGGCCTGCGCGCGCAACTCGCCGACCAGCGCGCCCAGCACCGCTGGGCCGGGCAGCAGCATGCGCGGCAGCGCAGGATGGCCGCCGACAACGCGACCCGCGAGGAGGACGTGCAATCGGCCGAGGCGACGCTGGCCTCGGCCGCGGCGCGCATCGACAACCTCGCCGCGCAGATCGCCCAGACCCAGGCCACGCTGCAGGCCGACGAGGCGCGCCTGGGCTACACGCGCATCTTCGCGCCCATGGCCGGCACCGTGGTCTCGGTCGACGCGCGCGAAGGCCAGACCCTCAATGCCACCTACCAGACGCCGAACGTGCTGCGCATCGCCGACCTGTCCTCGATGACCGTCTGGTCCGAGGTCTCGGAGGCCGACGTGCGGCGCGTCAAGCCCGGCATGGCGGTCTACTTCACGACGCTCGGCGCCGCCGACCAGCGCCGCTGGAGCGGCACCGTGCGCCAGCTGCTGCCCGCGCCGCCCACGCCCGCCTCGAAGACCGGCAGCACGGAGAGCGGCGCCACGCCGACCGGCGCGCCGAGCAAGGTGGTGGTCTACACCGCGCTGTTCGACGTCGACAACGCCGACGGCGAACTGATGCCGCAGATGACCGCGCAGGTCGCCTTCGTCGAGGCTTCGGCGAAGGACGTCGTCGCGGTGCCCGCGGCGGCGCTGCTGCCGGCAGGGGCGGGCGCCGCGGACCGGCCCTCGGTGCGGCTGCTGCGCGCCGACGGCTCGATCGAGACCCGGGCGATCCGCATCGGCGTGCGCAACCGCGTGAGCGCGCAGGTGCTCGAGGGCCTGGTGCCCGGCGACCGCGTCGTGGTCGGCGCGCTGGTGCCGGGGGCGCCCAAGCCGTGAGCGCGGCGGCGCTGATCTCGCTGCGGGACATCCGCAAGTCCTACGGCCGCGAGGGCGACCCCGACAGTCCCGCCACACAGGTGCTGCGCGGCATCTCGCTGGACATCCATGCCGGCGAGTTCGTCGCGATCGTCGGTGCCTCGGGCTCGGGCAAGTCCACGCTGATGCACATCCTGGGCTGCCTCGACCGGCCCAGCGGCGGCCGCTACCTGTTCGAGGGCGAGGACGTGGCCGGCTTCGATGCCGACGCGCTGGCCTGGCTGCGCCGCGAGGCCTTCGGCTTCGTGTTCCAGGGCTATCACCTGGTGCCGACCGAGTCGGCGCGCGAGAACGTCGAAATCCCGGCCCTGTACGCCGGCATGCCCGAGGCCGAGCGCCGCGAACGCGCCACCGCGCTGCTGCGGCGGCTGGACATGGGCGCGCGGCTCGACCATCGGCCGAACCAGCTCTCGGGCGGCCAGCAGCAGCGCGTGGCGATCGCGCGCGCGCTGATGAACGGCGGGCGCATCCTGCTGGCCGACGAACCCACGGGGGCCCTCGACAGCCGCAGCGGCGCCGAGGTCATGACGCTCCTGCGCGAACTCGCGGACGCGGGCCACACCGTCATCCTGATCACCCACGACCGGCAGGTCGCGGCGCAGGCACGGCGCGTGATCGAGATCCGCGACGGCGAGATCGTGGCGGATTCCGGCGCCGTCGCGACCGATGCGCCGCCGCCGGCGCATGCCGCCGCCTCGAGGCGCGCGGGCCCGCGCTCGCAGGCCTCGCTCGCCGCCGACCTGCACGAGGCCGCGCGCGCCGCCTGGCGCGTGATGTGGGCCCATCGCTTCCGCACCGGGCTCACGCTGCTGGGCATCGTGATCGGCGTGGCCTCGGTGATCGCGATGCTCGCGGTCGGTGGCGGCTCGCAGCGGCAGGTCATGGCGCAGTTCGAGACCTTCGGCGTGCGCACCATGTTCCTCGCCGCGCGCGAGGGCAGCGTGCGCTCGCCCGTGGCGCCGCTGACCTTCGAGGATGCCGAGATCGTGGCCGGCGTGCCCAACGTCGAGGACGTCGCGCCCTACATCGAGGACCGCGTGGTCGCGCGCCGCGGCAACGTCGACCATGCCACCGAGGGCGGCGGCACCACGCCGGGCTTCGCGCGCGTGCTCGGCTGGGGCGTGAGCGAGGGCCAGATGTTCGACGCGCTCGACGAGCGGCGCGTGGCCAAGGTGGCGGTGATCGGCCAGACCGTGCGCCGTGCGCTGTTCGCCGACGGCAGCGATCCGGTCGGGCAGGACATCCTGATCGACAAGGTGCCGTTCCAGGTCGTGGGCGTGCTCGCGGCCAAGGGCTCCACCGACGGCGAGGACCAGGACGAACGCGTCATCGTGCCGTTCTCCTCGGCCGCCGCGCGGCTGTTCGGCCACCGCAACCCGACCTGGATCGGCGTGCAGGTGCGCGACCTCGAGCAGGCCACGCAGACCGCCGAGGCGATCGAGACGGCGCTCGCCGAGCGCCGCCGCGTGCGCGACGTGCGCGTGTGGAACCGCGTCGAGGCGATCCGCGTGCAGTCGGCCACCGCGCGCGCCATGACCGTGATGCTCGGCCTGATCGCCGCGATCTCGCTGGTGGTCGGCGGCATCGGCGTGATGAACGTGATGCTGATGACGGTGCGCGAGCGCACGCGCGAGGTCGGCATCCGCATGGCGACCGGCGCGCGCCAGACCGACATCCTGCGCCAGTTCATGACCGAGGCCGTGCTGGTCACCTCGGTGGGCGGCACCGTCGGCGTGGTGGCCGGGCTGCTGATCGTCGCGGGCCTGATGCTCGCGAGCGTGCCCGTGGTGTTCTCGCTCGCCGCCACGCTCGGCGCCTTCGGCTGCGCCGTGCTGACCGGCCTGGTCTTCGGCTTCATGCCGGCGCGCAGCGCGGCCCGCCTCGATCCCGTGGTGGCCCTCGCATCCCAGTAGGCAGCGACCGTGCGCCCTTTTCGTCCCCAGCCTTCCGACGCCATGCCGCTGACTTCCCCGTTCCCTCGCGCGCCGTGGCTCCCGCTGGCGCTCGGTGCCCTGTTGCTGGCGGGATGCGCCACGCCGCCGGCCGACGCCGACCGCGCGGTGGTCCTGCCCGCCGCGTGGCGCTCCGCGGCGCCGGCCGCCGCGCAGGCCGGCGCCGCCGATGCGCAGTGGTGGCGTGGCTTCGGCAGCGCCGAGCTCGACGAGCTGATCGAACGGGCGCAGGCCGGCAACCATGACCTCGCGATCTCGGCCGCGCGCGTGCAGGCGGCCCGCGCGCAGGCGCGCATCGCGGGCGCGGCCTTGCTGCCCACGCTGGCCGGTACCGTCGATGCCAGCCGCGACGCGCGCCTTGGCGGCCGCGGCGGCCAAGGCGGCGACTCGAACTTCCTGGGCTTCGCGGCACGCTACGAACTCGACCTCTGGGGCCGCCTCGAAGCCTCGCGGCGCGAGGCGCTGCAGGGGCTGCGCGCCAGCGAATTCGACCGCGATGCCGCGCGCCTCGGACTGAATGCCCAGGTGGCCTCGGCATGGCTGCAGCGGGCGGCGCTGCGCGAGCGCGAAACCATCGCGCGCGACAACCTCGACAACGCACGGCGCGTGCTGCGGCTCGTGGCGTCGCGCCATGCCGCCGGTGCCGCCACGCCGCTCGAGCTCGCGCAGCAGCGCGGGCTGGTGGCGGCGCGCCAGCGCGAGCTTCTCGCGCTGGGGCAGCAGGCCGCCGACGCCCAGACGGCGCTGGCCCTGCTGTTCGGCCTGCCGTCGTCGGCGCAGGGCGGGGTGCCGGCCGGCGACGCGCGCCTCGAGGCCCTGCGCGTGCCCGCGATCGACGCCGGCCTGCCGTCCGAACTGCTGGCACGCCGGCCCGACATCGCCTTCGCGGAGGCACGCCTGGCGGCGGCCGATGCGAACGTGCAGGCCGCGCGCGCCGCGCTGCTGCCGAGCGTGTCGTTGAGCGCCACGCTCGGATGGCGCGGCGGCAGCGGCGCGGGCAACCCGTTCGACAACCCGGCCTACGGCCTCGTGGCGGGCCTCGCGGCACCGGTCTTCGATGGTGGACGGCTGCGCGGCGAGCAGGCGCTGGCCGAGGCGCGCCGCGAAGAACTGCTGCAGGCCTACCGCCGCAGCATCGCCGCCGCTTTCGCCGACACGGAGACCGCCCTCAACGGCCTGGCCGGTCTCGACGCCCAGGCCGAGATCCAGGCCGAGGAACTGCTGCAGGCCCGCCGTGCCGCCGAGCTCTCGGAGTCGCGCTACCGCGCCGGTGCCGAGACGCTGCTCGCGCTGCTCGATGCGCAGCGCACGCTCTACGGCGCACGCGACCAGCAGGTGCAGCTGCTGCAGTCGCGCCTGCAGGCGCGCGTGGCGCTCTATCGGGCGCTCGGCGGGGGATGGCGCGAGGCGCCGCCGGGCGGCCGAGGCCTTCGCGCCGCGCGCCCGGGTGAGCGCCTGCTTTCCCGGAGCGGCCCGGAATGAACATAGGCCAGGGTCGTGCGTCAGTACGAAGACGCAGACAACGCTTCGGCACATTCGCAAGGCAGTCGACGATGAAAAACTCTTCTCTCACGCGTTCCGAAGCTGCCGTCGCGACTGCCTGGACGCTCTTCAGCCGCCTGCACGACGAGCCTTCGCGCGCCCATGCCCACAGGCTGGTGACCTGGCTCGGCGAGGACCCGCTGCATGTGCGCGCGCTCGACGATGCCCTCACGCTGTGGGCACTGGCCGGCGCGGCGCTGTCGCGGCCCGCGTGCGGCGACGACGCCACCGTCCCGCGCACCGGGCTGCAGTGAACAAGGCGGCGCCACCGCCGTCTTCCGGAGGAGCAACGGCCCTCGGCTACCGATCGGGCTGTGTTGCCGCAACCAGGCGGAGTCGCGCGTGATCTTTTCTTCGATGGCAGGTGCCCCGGCGGCATCGGGCCGGCAACCGACGGCGCGCGCCACGCGTGCCCTGGGCATGGCGTTCGTGCTGGCGCTGCTGGCGGGCCCGCCCGCCGGCGCGCGCGAGCCCGGCGAGCCCGTTCGCGAGCGCGTGTCCGCCTCCGCGATCGACATCCGCCGCACCGCCGACGGCATGCCGCACGTGCGCGCATCGGACTGGCGCGGCCTGGGCATCGGGCAAGGCTATGCACAGGCACAGGATGCCCTGTGCACGCTGGCCGATGCCTTCGTCACCTACCGCGGCCAGCGTTCGTTCTATTTCGGTCCCGACAGCAAGCCCGCGACGAGATCGACCTTCGGCACGCCCGCCAACCTCGACCTCGATTTCTTCTTCAAGGCCTTCGCCGATGCGCCGGCCATCGAGGCGCTCAAGCGCGAGCAGCCCGCGGCGCTCGATGCGCTGATCGCGGGCTACGCCGAGGGCTACAACCGCTACCTGGCGACGCTGGACAAGCCGCGGCCCCGGGGCGCCGCGAGGCCGGCCTGCGCCGATGCGCCCTGGGTGCAGCCCATCGGCGCCGACGACGTCTACCGGCGGATGGTGGCCGCGGCCCTCGTGGGCGGCTACCTCCCCTTCCTCGCCGAGATCGTGAAGGCCCGGCCCGCGGCCGATGCGCCGCCCGTGTCGCCCGACCGGCTCTCGCTGTCCTCGCGCCTGGCCATCCCGGTCGGCGACGCTATCGGCGTCGGCAGCAACGTGCTGGCCTTCGGCGGCCAGGCCACCGGCGGGCGGGGCGGGGTGCTGTTCGGCAATCCGCACTGGTACTGGGGCGGGCCCGACCGCTTCTACCAGTCGCACCTCACGCTGCCGGGCCGGCTCGACGTGGCGGGCGTGTCCTTCCTCGGCATCCCGGTGGTGATGATCGGCTTCAACAACGACGTGGCCTGGAGCCACACCGTGTCGGCCGCGCGGCGCTTCGGCCTGTTCGACCTCACGCTCGACCCGGCCGATCCCACGCGCTACATGGTCGATGGCGTCTCGCAGCCGATGCGGGCGCGGCCGCTGGCCGTCGAGGTACGGCGGCCCGACGGTTCGACCGCCATCGAGCGCCGCACCCTCTACAGCACCCGCTTCGGGCCGGTGGCCGATCTCGGCGCGCGCCACCCGGCGCTCGGCTGGAGCGCGCGCAAGGCGGTCGCGCTGCGCGACGTCAATGCCGACAACCACCGCATCTTCCGCAACTTCTTCCGCTGGAACCAGGCCCGCTCGCTCGACGAGTTCATCGCCATCCAGCGCGAGGAGGCCGCGATGCCCTGGGTCAACACCGCGGCCATCGGGCGCGGCGACGACCGTGCCTGGTATGCCGACATCGGCGCCGCGCCGAACGTGCCCGATGCGTTGCGAGCCGCCTGCGCCACGCCGCTGTCGCAGGCCTTCGCGGCCTTCGACGCGGCCACGCCGGTGCTCGACGGCAGCCGCTCGGTCTGCGATTGGCAAGGCGATGGCGCCGCCGTCCAGCAGGGCGCGACACCCGTCGCGCGCATGCCCGGCCTGCTGCGCCGGGATTTCGTCGCCAACATGAACAACAGCCACTGGCTGGCCAATCCGGCGCAACCGCTCACGGGCTTCGCCAGCAACCTCGGCGGTGGCGAAGCGGCGCTGTCGCTGCGCGCGCTCGAGGGCCTCGGCATCGCGGGCGAACTGGCGGGCGCCGGCTCGCGCTCGGCCCGCTCCCTCGCGGACCGCGTGGCCGCCAAGGTGCTCGAAGCGCGCGCCTACAGCGCCGAGCGTTTCAAGACGCCGTTGCTCGACGGCATCTGCCCGGCCGGCAGCGTGGCGCTCGGCGCCGGCGATACCGCCCCGGGCCAGGCCGTGGCCGCCGCGCGCTCGGTCGACATCCAGCCGGCCTGCGAGGTGCTGCGCCGCTGGTCCGACCGCGCGGATGCGCAGGACCGCGGTGCGCTGCTGTGGGACTTCTTCTGGGCCCGCGTGCAGAAGATCCCGCCGGCCGAGCTCTATGCCACGCCGTTCTCGCCGCGGTCGCCGCTGACGACGCCGGACGCCATCCGGGCGTCGGACCCGCGCGTGGCGCGCGCGCTCGCGGGCGCGGTCGAGGACATGGCGGCCAGGGGCTGGCCGCTCGACACCCCGCTGGGCGCGCAACGCTTCGCGCGCAGCGAGGGCCGCGCCGTGCCGCTCTACGGCGGCTGCGATGCCGAGGGCTACTTCACCGTGGCCTGCGCGCGCGACGGCGACTACACGATGGGCGAGCTTTCGCACGGCAACACCTACCTGCAGATCGTCCATTTCGACGCACGCGGCGTGCAGGCCCGCACGCTGCTCGCGCATGGCGAGCGCGAGACCGCGGTGACGAATGGCGCGGGCGCCGCGCCGGTGCTGCGCTATGCGCGCAAGGACTGGCTGCGCTTTCCGTTCCGCGAGGAGGAGATCGCGCGCGATCCGTTGCTGGTGCGGGAGACGCTGCGGCCCTGAACGACGCGTTTCAGGCGCGCGGTGCGTTCAGGGTGCTCATCCGCTGGACGATGTCCGCGCAGACGCGTTCGTTGCCCGGCATGAACCGATGCAGCAGGGCCCGGGCATCGAGGCTGCTCGATGCACGAGGCCAGTGGGAGCTTCGGGCCGGGAACACCGTCACGTCGAAAGACGTCCAGTACCCGAACACCGCCATCCGCGCGAGCCGATGCTCGGTGCGCCGAAGCTCCTCGAGCACCGGGCTGCCGGGCCGCATGTCGCGGGCGCCCTTTCCCGGATAGAGGTAGGCCAGCAGCGTTCCCCGGTGCGGCGCCGAGACCGCGAACAGGGCCTCGCAGCGCGAATGCCCGTCGAGCAGCTGCAGGTAGTGGCGCGAGACGATGCAGCCCATGCTGAAGCCCACGATGGCGATCGGCTCGGTCGGGCCGAGCTGCTCGTCGACGTAGGCCTTCAGCTTGCAGGCAAGGTCATGGATGCCGCGGCGTCCATCCGCCGGCTTGAGCGCGTACCCAGCAGCGATGGCCGGTGTCGCGCAGGCTGCGCTCGAGGCGCCGGAAGATCGCGCCGTCGTCGAAGATGCCGTGCACCAGGACCACATTCATCGCGGTTGTCTCGGAACGAGGTCGGCGTGCACAGGCATCGCACTCACTGCCAGTTGGCTGCCAGCACCGGTGCCAGGCTGCTCTGGTAGTTGGCCGGGAGGGTCGTTTGCCCGGCTGCCGGCGGTGCGAATCCCGCCATCGCCTGCACGAGGTTCTGCACCTGGCTGTCCAACAGGGTCTTGCCACCGGCCTTGAACTGCTCGACCTGGTATTGGTCGCCCAGATACCAGTTGCTCAGCGTGAACTTGTCGGTGGAGCCGATGACGCTGACTTCCAGGTTGTTGCCGACCTTCTGGAACCAGAGCTGATCGATGGCGATATCGGCGGCGAACTGCGCCACATCGGTGTTGCCCGCCGTGGCATCGTTCTCCGTGATGGTGTCGATGCCGTAGCCGCGGCCAAGCACGTAGGTGTCGTTGCCGACACCGCCTGCCAGCGTGTCCGCGCCGGCGCCTCCGTTGAGCGTGTCGTTGCCCGCGCCGCCGGTCAAGCCATTGGCACCGGCGTTGCCGATCAGGATGTCGTTGTAGCTGCCGCCGACCAGGTTTTCGATGTTGAGCAGCGTATCGGTGCCCGAGCCGCCGGTGGCTTGCGCCGCGGTACTGGCGAGGCTGACCGTGACGCCCGAGGCGGCATAGGCGTACGACACCGTGTCGGAGCCGTCCAGTCCGTCGATCACGTTGTTGCCCGCGCCGGCATACAGCACGTTGGCGAGCGCATTGCCCGTGGCATTCACCGCACCGGTGGTGTTGATGTAGAGGTTCTCGAGGTTGGCGCCCAGCGTGTAGCTGATCGTGCTGTAGACGGTGTCGATGCCTTCGTTGGCCAGTTCGGTCACGACGTCGCCGATGTTGTCGACGTAGTAGCCGTCGTTGCCCAGGCCGCCGATCATCGTGTCCGCGCCGGCACCGCCGTTCAGGCTGTTGGCTGCGGCATTGCCGGTGAGCTTGTCGTTGAAGTTGCTGCCGACGAGGCTTTCGACGTTGAGGATCGTGTCGCTGCCGGAGCCGCCGGTGGCCTGAGCCGTGGTGATGGCCAGGCTGGCCGTGACGGCCGAGGCTGCATAGGCATACGACACCGTGTCGATGCCGTCGCCGCCATTCAGCACGTTGTTGCCGTCGCCCGCGTACAGGATGTTGTTCAGCGCATTGCCGGTGGCGTCGATGTTGCCGGTGGTGTGCAGGCGGATGTTCTCCACGTTGGCGGCGAGCGTGTGGCTGACGTAGGCGTAGACGATGTCGGTTCCCTCGTTGGCGAGTTCCGTGACCGTGTCGCCGGTGTTGTCGACGTAGTAGGTGTCGTTGCCGGCACCGCCGAGCATGGTGTCGATGCCGGCTGCGCCGTTGAGCGAATCGTCGCCCGCCCCACCGGCAAGCGTGTTGTTCGCCGCGTTGCCCACGAGCACGTTGTTCAGGGCGTTGCCTGTACCGTTGATCGCAGCGCCGCCCGTCAAGGTCAGATTCTCGACGTTGGCGCCGAGCGTGTAGGTGATGGCGCTCTGGACGAGATCGGTGCCCTCGTTGGCGAATTCGGTGACCACGTCGTCGGCGACATCGACGACATAGACATCGTTGCCTGCGCCGCCGATCAGCGTGTCCGTGCCGGCCCCTCCATCGAGCACGTTGGCCGCCGCGTTGCCTGTCAATTTGTCGTTGAACGCGCTGCCTGTGAGGTTCTCGATCTCCAGCAGCGTGTCGCTGCCGGAGCCGCCCGTGGCTTGTGCTGTGGTCAGGGCCAGGCTGGCCGTCACGCCGGAGAGCGCGTACTGATAGGAGGCCGTATCGATTCCGCCGAGGCCATTGAGCACGTTGTTGCCGGCGCCCGAGAAGAGAACATTGTTCGCCGCATTGCCCGTGCCGTTGATCGCCGCGGTGCCGGTCAAATGGAGATTCTCGACGTTGGCGCTGAGCGTGTAGCTGATGGCACTCTGGACCAAGTCGGTACCTTCGTTGACAAGCTCGGTGACCACGTCGCCCGCGACGTCGATTACATAGATGTCGTTGCCCGCCCCCCCGATCAACGTGTCCGTTCCGGCGCCTCCGATGAGAGTGTCGTTACCGCCACCGCCGGTCAGGGTGTTGTTGGTGGCGTTGCCAATGATCAAGTTGTCGAGGGCATTGCCGGTACCGTTGATGGCGGCGGTACCCGTGAGGGTTAGATTCTCGACGTTCGCGCCCAGCGAATAACTGATGGCGCTTTGCACCAAGTCCGTTCCCTCGTTGACCAGTTCGGTGACCACGTCACCCGCTCTGTCTACCACAAAGGTGTCGTTGCCGGTGCCCCCGATCAACGTGTCGTTGCCAACACCGCCATCCAGGACATCATTGCCCGCGCCGCCATTGATTACATTGTCAAGATCATTCGTCGTGATCCGGTCATTGAACCGCGTGCCAATCACATCCCTCACACCCTCGATCTGACTGCCCATCGAGTCAACCATGGTATCTATATAGAAGGGAGTCAGGTCCTCTCCCCACGCCAATTCCCGCTTGCCCTTCACGTCAACGCCAGCGTTGAGTTCACCGTAGGACACTGTATCGTTGCCTCCCATACCCTTCACGCGTGTGCCTAGTCCGGTCATAACGAAGATATCGTTGCCGCTTCCACCCTGCAGCTCGGTATCACGATCGCCACCGATCAACGTATCGCCGTACTCGGACGCGGTGATCGAGGTGACATGTGTTTGCCCGTCGAATGTGTTCTCGCCGCGCAGGCTACGCATGCCACTTCGAGACGTTCGGTATGTGACATTGTTAACTCCTGTCAGATTGGCATACAGATCAAGTTTTGCCGCATCCACTCCCAACAAGGTTACCTTGGGTTGGCCGTTGAAGTACAAAACTGTGTTTCCTCGGCCATCTTCAGTGACGGTGATGTAGTCCCACGGGTTTCGCCTGTTGATGAACTGAATCTGATCACCCTTGGCCCCTGTCTGGAAGCCGCTGACCGTGATGTGACCGGACACGTTGGTCACCGCGACGTTGTCCACGCCCGAGTTGAGAACGAAGGTCTGGTTGCCCCGGTTGGCGATCAACAGGTTGTAGCCGTTGTCCACCGTGGTGGTCTGACCGTCCTTGCCAACGTAGGCCTTGGAGTAGCCGTTGGACTGCGCGATCGCACCGAGCATCTGGTCGCCGAGGATCTTCAGCTCTGCCATCGGTTGCAACGCCGCCGCGTACGCCCGGAACGCCTCGGCTGCCATCGTGGCATCCGCGCGCGTCAAGAAGGTCCACCCATTGGGCAGATGTCCGTTGGCATTGAGGTTCTGCGGCACCAGTTCGTTGAGCTTGTTCTGGATGTCTGGCAGCCGGGCCGTCATGGCCTCGATCTGGTCCCTCACGTCCAGGTAGTTGACGATGGAGTTATCCCAGGCCTCGGCGACGACCCGTGCGGCTGCGGAGGCATCATTTCGTGCACCGCTTGTCTGCGTGGCATTGGCCACCTGCGCCTTGCGCTGCGCCTCGGCTTGCTTGTTTCCGGCCCATTCGATGGCCTGCGCTGCTTTGATCTCTCCCTGGCGCAGCGAGGCAATGCCGTTGAGCACATTGACGATATCCGCTGGAGCGCTATTGATGCGCCGGAATGCGGGGTCGATCCTCGTCAGATCGCTCCCCGGCGGAGCAAAGTAATACGTGATCTTGTCGTTCAGCCCCGTCGGGCCCAGGCCTGCCTGCTGGGACCAGCTCGCCTTGATACGGTACTCGATCATGGCCGAACCGAGAGGCGGTGTACCCGGGGGTATCCCAAACGTGCGCTGCAGTGCCGAGATCGCCGACTGCTCGTTGGCCTGGCGGCTCATTGCGAGGATGGCGGTCGCCTTGGCCTGACCAGCTGCCATCGCGGCGTAGCCCTTGCCCGCATACTCCGCGAAGGCCAGCGCGGCGGCCGATACTGGCCGCACGCCGTCCGTGAGTGTTGTCAGTTCCGTGGCCAATCCCACATCGTTGATCGTGTGGCGCTTGCCGTCGGCCGTGGTGTAGCTCGCCTTGCTCAGGATGGCGTTGCCGTCGTTGTTGCGATTGACTGCCTGAGGATTCAAATCAATGGAGGTGATGCCCAGGCTTGCGAGGGTGCGGAGTTCGCCCGCATCGGTCTTGCCGTCCTGGTCGGCATCGATCCAGACTTGCAGTTCGTCGAAGTAGCGTTTGCCAGTGGCTGGGTTGATCTTGGAGGTGGTTGCCGAAAAGGACGTCGCTCCGGCGTTGGCCAGCGTGGCCAGGGCCTTGAAGCCGTCCTGGTTCGCCGGCGGTGTGCCCGAGGCAGCGAACTGCTGACCGAACCATTCGCTGGCATCGTCGACAACGCCATTGGCGTTCTTGTCGAACACGAGGATGCCTTCCTTGCGTCCTACCCAGCCCACTGTTTTGACCTGGCCATTCGCATCGACGTCGAATGTGGCGTTGCTGCGGTCCAGTGCCGTCAGTTCAAGCCCGTCGTCGCCGAGATCGAGCACCAGCGGCAGCGAAAGGTTGGCAGATGCCGCGCGAGGCGGCGATGGTGGCGATGTAGGTGGGGGAGGCATGTTGCCAAAGCCAAGCACACGGACCGTGAAGTACGAGGGCGTCTGCTGGCGCAATGTGCTGACGCGGCTTTGCGACAAGATGCCCAATGCCTGTCTGACAGCTGCGTCCATTCCGCTGGACAGCATCAGCGTGGAGGGAATTCCGGCTCCGAGGACATTCGGCGCCCATTTATCGCTGACCCCTGGCATTCCGAGGCGTCTGGCCAGCGTGTCCAGGGATGCACCGGTGTCCTTGGCGTTACTCACACCGGCGGCGTTGTCGCCCCCGGAGTTGGCGAATTGCTGGTCGTAGC
Organism: Variovorax sp. FG153; assembly: GCF_057809595.1. Classification (NCBI taxonomy): domain Bacteria; kingdom Pseudomonadati; phylum Pseudomonadota; class Betaproteobacteria; order Burkholderiales; family Comamonadaceae; genus Variovorax; species Variovorax sp. FG153. The sequence goes on along the minus strand of NZ_JBMDKG010000048.1, from coordinate 41,073 downwards.
GGCCATAGGTCGCGGATTCGCTGCTGCTCAGGTCTGCTGCGTCGGAATTGCTCTGGAGGTTCGCGATGAACGTGCCCAAATCGTCTCCGGTGTAGGTCTGGCCGTCCTGAGTCCAGGAGCTAGGCCTCCAGTTACCGTTAGCGTCCTGGACGTAGATGGATGAAACCTGCCCATTCGCGCCAACCTCCTGCACTTCGATTCGATCAGGATAGTCTGAACCAGGAGAATAGGTACTGATGATCGTGGCCCGCCCCGTTTCCGCATTGCCGGGGATTGTTTCTGTGCTCCTGAAAAGGTTGCCCGAGGAGTCAAAAATCAGATCCGTCCTGTTGCCATTGTCGAAAACAATGCTTCCACTGAAGGAGCCATCGTCGCGCATCACGAAATCCCGAGGGGCAAATCCCATGACGTTGTAAGAGCGTTGAATAAGTTCCTCGAATGCCTTGGCCTCTGGCGAGCCCGCAGGCAGTCTGAGCTGGCCTAAGGCCATTCCCGTGTACTGCTTGACGTACTCGCGCGCGTTGTAGCCGCCCATTACAGGGCGTGCTCCTGCGATGATGAAAGCGGTTTTATTGTCCCCCGTCAGGTTCTTGGCTGCCGCTTCCGACTCCAAACGCTGGAACTGCGCATAGAGCGGATTCCCCTGAAGAAAAAACTTGATCTTCCCCGGCTCCGATATCTGGAGCTGCGCCATTTGATCCAGTGCCAAGTAGGCTTGATAGCGTGCGTTGGTTTCATCGTCGAGCCATGCCTGGACGAATTGATCGCCGCGCTGCGTCGACGTCAGAATGTCGCTGGGAGTTCTTAAAATATTAAATGCTTGAAGTCGAGTTTCAATATTTTTATTGTTGCCATGACCTAAAACCTCATGAATTATGGTATCAATGAGATTGATGGCGCTGAATGAACGGTTTTCGGAGACATAGTTCGGGCTGATGACGATCTGGCCGCGCTTGATAACATTGCCAGCCGAATCTCGTATCGGGTCCACAAACATCCCACCCGCGCTGGGGCTCAACTTGTCTTCAGGCGTGGCGATTCGCAAGTCGTAGGTTTTTTGCGAAAGAATCTGCCGCAGTGGCTCCGCCAGCGTAAAGCGAGCATCATTCAGTATTCTGACAACTTCGTTGATGAGGGAGGTGTTGGCACCTTTCAAACCAACGAACATCTCTGCGTTGATGTTAGTCATGAATCATTCCTCCTTGGGGTAACGACCAAATACCGTTAATGAATATACGCAACCTACACGAATAGTTTTCTGAGTGCTTTCGTCTTTGTCTATTCCAATCGCAATGGAGGAGCCTGGCCCACCGTACCGGCCGGTGTTACTCCATGCGAACATGCCCCAGACATAGGCAGGGGGCCAATAGCGAACATTGGCATGTGGCGAAGTGTCTGCATTGACAAAGCTCCAGCCGGTATAAACCGCCAGGTCGTAGGGATTAAGGCAAAAGCCACTCAACTTGGGGGCGATCTCCAGACGCAATGTCTGTATTCTTTCGCCATTCTCGGCCTGGAGACTTGAGATTCCATAGAAGGATCGAAAAACTTGAGAAAAGTAATGCTCGGTAGGATCCACATAACGCGTCCCACGGACCTCGAATCGCTTGTGCCAAGTCCGTCGATCCCAGAAATTCTCGAGCTGCTGTTCGACAAGAGTTATTCCCATCCTTCGCTGAACTTCCTCAACATTGGGGGCGGGATCGACCATGTTCTTCGGAAACAACGTGATCATGTTGTCGATCAGTTGCTTGAACTCGGGCGGCCAGGTGTCGGCGATGGTGGGGTCCTGCGGCGGCAGCGGTGTGCCTTCGGGTTGCGGTATCAGCCGTGTGGGCGGCATCGGCAGGGGTGGTGCGGGCGTGGCTGCCTGAGCGGAGGGCTCAGCAGCACCCGGGGTCGCCGCCAGCGCTTGCGCCACGGGCGTAAACGCCACCACCAGTGCCATGGCTGCCATCACGGAAGTGGTCTTCACGACCAGCACCAGGACGGCCGTTGCCCGAGTGAGGCGGCGTTGAATCGCAAAAACTTCTTCCATATCCATCGGCCTTTCTATTCAATTGCGTTCTGTTCGGATGTTTTTCACTTTGCTATCTTTCCCGCAAGCTCTCGCTAGTCGCTTTCTCCACCGGACTGAGCAGGAACTCAATAACCCGCCTCTTCCCCGTCTTGATCTCCGCCGTCAGATTCATCCCCGGAGAGAGCTTGATCGGCTTGCCATCCACATCGATGCTGGTGGCGTTGAGGTTCAGCGTCACCGGGAAGATCGCCCCGCGCTTCTCGTCGTTGACCGCATCGGCCGTCACCGTCTTCACCGTCGCATCCACCGTTCCGTAACGCGTGTACGGGAAGGTCTCCAGCTTGATGCGCGCTTCCTGCGTCGGGCTCACGAAGCCGATGTCCTTGTTCTCCAGCGTCACCTCGGCCGTGACCTGCGCGTCGTGCGGCACGATCACCATCAGCGGCTGCGCCTCGGTCACCACGCCACCCTCGGTGTGCGTCACCAGCTGCTGCACCGTGCCGGCCACCGGCGCCTTCAAGGTCGTCAGGCGCTCTCGTTGCCCCGCCTTGGCGAGTTCCTGCGTGCCCTGCTGGCGCTTGAGCTCGGCCGCGGCTTCCCTGGTGCGCAGTGCATTGCGGGTCTCGGCGATGTAGGAGGCCCTGGTGTTCTCGCTCTCGCGCAGCGTCGCGTTCGCCTCGGCCAGCCGCGCGCGCTGGGTGGCGAGGTCGCGCTCCAGCTCGATGCGCTCGCGCGTGCGGTCCTGGTTCGCATGGCTGGACATGAAGCCCTGGTTGGCCAGCTGATGGAAGTCGGCCTCTCTCTGCTTCGCAATCGGCAACGTGGTCTCGAGCTTGGCCACCATCTCGCGCACGGTGGCGATCTCGGCCTGGCGGCGCTGCAGCTCGGCCGCCGCCTTCGCGAGCTTGGCGGTGATGTCGCTCCATTCGTCGCTCAGCTGGAGCTTTGCCGCGGCGACGTCCACCTCGCTCCACGCCGGCAGGTTCGTGCCCAGCTCGGGAGTGCGGGGGGATGAGGCATTGAGCGCCTGCAGCAAGGCCCGTGTTCTTAGCACCTCCGACTGCGCCGACTTCAGCTGTTCGTCGATGCTGGTCTTGTCTGCATTGGCGCTGGTCGGATCGAGCTCGACCAAAGCCTGCCCGGCTTCCACATGGTCCCCATCCTTCACCAGCACCCGCTTGACCACGCTGACCTCCAGCGGCTGGATCAGCTTGGTGCGCTCGCTCACCACGATCTTGCCCGGCGCCACCGCCACGATGTCCACCTGCCCGACGATGGACCACACCAGCGCGATCAGGAACAGTGCGATCAGCGCGAAGGCCAGTCGCCTCGGTGCGGGGTGCACGGGCGTGTCCTGCAGGCTCAGCGCCGCCGGCAGGAAGGCGGCTTCGTCGCTCAGGCGCTTCGGGCCGGCCAGTTCATGGCGATGGCGCCAGGCGGCCTGGAAGACTGCGCCATAACGCCCGAGCAGCTCGACCACCGGATGGCGCACGCTCGGCTGGTTTGCCGCGTCGGTACGCTGGACGGAGGAGGTCATGCCGGCACCTCCATGCCCGCGGGCTTGCTGCCCTCCATGTGCCCACCACCCTGCATGTTCCACAGGTAGGCATAGATCCCCTTGGGCCGATTCAGCAGCGCCTCGTGCGTGCCGCCCTCCACGATGCGCCCCTTCTCCATCACGATGATCCGGTCGGCATGGCGCACGGCGCTCAGGCGGTGGGCGATGATGAAGACCGTGCGCCCCTTGCAGATGTGCGCCATGTTGCGCTGCACGATGGCCTCGCTCTCGTAATCCAGCGCGCTGGTGGCCTCGTCGAAGATCAGGATGCGCGGTTGCGTGAACAGCGCCCGCGCGATGGCGATGCGCTGGCGCTGGCCGCCCGACAGGCTCGCGCCCTGTTCACCCACCACGGTGTCGTAGCCTTCGGGCAGCTCACTGATGAATTCGTGCGCACCCGCCAGTCGCGCCGCATGCAGCACCGCCTCCAGCGGTGCGGCCGGGTCGGCGATCGCGATGTTCTCGCGCACGCTGCGGTTGAACAGGGTGTTCTCCTGCAGCACCACGCCCACCTGCCGGCGTAGCTGCGCCGCGTCGATCAGGCCGATGTCGATGCCGTCGACCAGCAGTCGCCCCTGCTCGGGCGTGTACAGCCGCTGGACGAGCTTGGTCAGCGTGCTCTTGCCCGAGCCCGAGCGCCCGACGATGCCGATGACTTCGCCCGGGCGCACGTCCAGGCTCACGCCGTGCAGCACGGGCGGGGCCTCGGGGCGGTAGCGGAAGGTCAGCCCCTCCAGCGTGACGCGGCCCTTGAGCGCGGGCAGTTGGGCCGCGGTGCTCGGCGGCACCTCGGTGCGGGTGTTGAGGATGTCCCCCAGCCGGGCCATGGAGATGCCGGTCTGCTGGAAGTCGGTCCACAGCTGCGCCATGCGCATGATGGGCTGCGACACGCGCTGGGCGAACATGTTGAAGGCGACGAACTGGCCCACGGTGAGACCTGCACCGGTGGCGTCGTTGTTCATCACGAGGTGGGCGCCGTACCAGAGGGTGGCGGCATTGACCAGCTTGCCGATCAGGTTCACGCCCTCGTGGGCCCAGCTCGCGAGGTTCTGGGTGCGGAAGCTCGCGCTGACGTAGGCGGCGAGCTGGTTGTCCCAGCGCCGCGCGAAGGCCGGCTCCAGCGCGGTGGCCTTGACCGTCTGGATGGCGCCCACGGTCTCCACCAGCATGGCCTGGTTCTCCGCGCCGCGCGCGAACTTCTCGTCCAGGCGCCGGCGCAGGATCGGCACCACCGCCAGGCTCAGGCCGAAGTACAGCGGCAGGCTCACCAGCACGATCAGCGTGAGCGGCACGCTGTAGAACAGCATGATGGCCACGAAGACGACCGAGAACACGACGTCCAGCAGCACGGTCAGGGCGTTGCCGGTGAGGAAGCTGCGGATGTTCTCGAGCTCGCGCACGCGCGCCACGGAGTCGCCCACGCGCCGGGCCTGGAAGTAGGCCAGGGGCAGTTGCACGAGGTGGCGGAACAGCCGCGCGCCCAGTTCCACGTCGATGCGGCTGGTGGTGTGACTGAAGACGTAGCTGCGCAGGCCGTTGAGCAGCGACTCGAAGATGACCACCACCACCAGGCCCACGACCAGCACGTCCAGCGTGGTGAGGCCGCGGTGCACGAGCACCTTGTCCATCACGACCTGGAAGAACAGCGGGCTGACCAGCGCGAACAGCTGCAGCATGAAGGAGATGAACAGCACCTCGCCCAGCAGGCGCCGGTGCTTCACCAGGCTGGGGATGAACCAGGAGAAGTCGAATTTGGCGAGCTCGCCCACGAGGCTGGCGCGGCTGGTGACGAGGATGAGTTCGCCGCTCCAGTGGGTGGCGAAGACTTCCAGGGGTTCGATGACGGGGCGCGCTGCACGTGTCGGATCTGGCGAGGCCGGGTCTTGCAGCAGGACGCGCTGGCCGTCGCACTGGGCGAGGATGACGAAGCGTTCGCTGCCGTCGGGATCACGCAGTGCTGCAAGGGCGGGCAGGGGCGTGTGGGCCAGGCGCTCGATGCCGCTGCGGCTGGATTTGGCCTTCAGGCCCAGGTGGCGGGCGGCACGCAACAGTGTTGCGGTGTCGACGGCTTCCGAAGAGGCCAGGCCCAGTTGGTGGGCCAGCAGGGCAGGGTCTGCTGCGATCTGGTGGAAGCGCGCGAGCGTGCACAGCATCGCCAGAGACGGCGATGCCTCGGATCGCACCTCATCCTCCATGCTGGATATGGCCGCGCTGTCCACGGCCGATGCCGATCTGGCACCCGTTTGGCCCAGTTCTCCCACTTTTCACTCCCTGCACATTCTTGTGCCGGGGACGGTAGCGGAAGATGGATCGAACTACAACGACAGTTCAATGACAAAAGCTCCGGAGCTTTTGACAAGTGTCCTGTAAAGGCCCGTCGGCAAGGTCCTAGAGCCTGAGAACTATCGATCCTCGGTCAAAGCTCCAACACCAACCGCTCCCCCGCACAAGCCCGCGAGCAGCAAGTCATCATCCGTCCATTCGCCTCCCGCTCCGAGCGCGTCAGCACCACGTCGCGGTGGTCGACCCTGCCGGCCAGCACGCGCACTTCGCATGAGCCGCACAGGCCTTCCTCGCAGTCGCTCTGCACGTCGATGTTGGCGGCGCGCAGTGCGTCGAGCACGGTGCGGTCGGCGGGCACGGGCACGACGATGCCCGAGTCCTTGAGCTCGACCTCGAAGGCATGCTCCTTCGACGGATCGAGCGTGCCGAGCTTCGATTCGAAGTGCTCCACGCGCAGCGAATCCTCGGGCCAGGCGGCGCAGCAGGCCTCGAGGGCGTCGAGCATGCGCGCGGGGCCGCAGGCATAGACCTGGGTGCCTTCGCGCGGCGTGGCGAGCAGGGCGGCGAGGTCGCAGCGCCGGCCTTCCTCCTTCGCGTAGACGTGCAGGCGCTCGCCATGCAGCGCCGCCAGCTCGTCGACGAAGGCCATGCGCGCGCGGCTGCGGCCGCTGTAGTGGATCTCGTAGGCCAGGCCCAGGGCCTTGGCGCGGCGCGCCATCGCGGCGATGGGCGTGATGCCGATGCCGCCGGCGATCAGGATCAGCCGCTGGCGGCTCTCGTCGAGGTGGAAGTGGTTGCGCGGGCCGCGCACCTTGAGCTTGTCGCCGGGGCGCACGTTGGCATGCACCCAGGCCGAGCCGCCGCGGCCTTCTTCCTCGCGCAGCACCGCGATCTCGAGCACGTCGGCCTCGGCCGGGTCGCCGCACAGCGAGTACTGGCGCGAGCGCTCGGGCGAGCCGCATTCGATGTCGATGTGCGAACCCGGCGTCCAGCGCGGCACGGGGCGGCCGTCGGGCGTGGCGAGGCGCAGCTTCACCACGCCCTCGGCGACCGGGGTCACGGTCTGCACCACCATCTGGCGCGAGATCGCATGCTTCGAGGGCTCGCCGATGCGCACGGGCACCTGCTGCTGCAGCAGCGCGGCATCGCGACGCTCGGGGTTCCGGGACGGGTCCCATTCGACCCACAGGTGCTCGGGGCCGCGGAACGAGGTGTTGGGCACGTAGCTGAACTGCTGCTCGGCCAGCTTCATGTGCGGCAGGCGGCGCGTGAACTCCTCGAGGAAGATCTGCATCTCCATGCGCGCGAGGTTCTTGCCCATGCACTGGTGCGAACCGTAGCCGAAGGTCAGGTGGTCGCTGGCGTTGTCGCGCCGGATGTCGAACAGGTCGGCATCGGCGAAATGCGCCTCGTCGTGGTTGGCCGAGGAGGTGACGATCAGGAGCTTCGAGCCGGCGGGAATGTCGATGCCGCCGACCTGCACGTCCCTGGTCGCGAGACGGCGCCAGGCCGCGACCGAGCCGTTGTGGCGCAGGCATTCCTCCACCGCGCTCGAGATCAGGCCCGGGTCCTCGCAGATATCGCGCCAGGCCTGCGGATGCTGCAGCAGCAGCTTCATCGCATTGGCCGTGGCGTTGGCGGTGGTCTCGTGCGCGGCCACGATGCCGGCCATCATCATCGAGTGCAGGTAGGAGTCGGTCACGACCTCGGGATGCTCCTTCTGCTTGCGCAGGCCGTAGGGCATCCAGCCCGGCGCGTCGGGGTTCAGGCGCATCTTGTCGAGCACCTTGCCCGCGAACTGCCAGAAGTTGCCGACCGCATGCGCCACCGCCACCTGCTCCTCGGGCTTGGGGCGGCCCCAGGTGTTGACGGTGTGGGCGATCGAGTACTGGCGCAGCGTGTCCATGTCCTCCTCGGGCACGCCGAGGAAGTGCAGGGCCACGGTCAGCGGCACCTCCCACAGCATCTGGTCGACCAGGTCGGCGCGGCCGTCGTCGATGAAGCGGTCGACGTACTCGCGCGCGAGCTGGCGCACCATCGGCTCGTGGTGCTTGAGCGCCTCGGGCGTGAACGGGTCCATCAGCACGCGGCGCCGCGGCATGTGGGCCGGCTCGTCCTCGTTGACCAGCGTGCGGTTGAGCGCGAAGCCGTAGCTCGCGAGCACCGCGTTGGCCTCGGGACCGGTGGGCGTGATCTTCTCGAGCGCGATCGAGGGGCTGAAGGTGAGGTTGTCGCGGAAGATCGCCTTGATGTCCTCGAAGCGCGTGACCACCCAGTAGCCGAGCTTCGGGCTGTAGAACACCGGCTCCTGCTCGCGCGCCCAGCGCACGTATTCGGGCGGGTCCTGCTGGTAGCCGTCCTCGAAGGGATCGAAGTCGGCGGCGCGCCGGCTCACCGGGCAGCCGGTGGGCGAGCGTTCGGCGGACAGGTCGCCGTGCGCCACGGGGCAACCCCCGGTGCGCGCGGCGGCGGCTTCGGAAACGGTGGACATCGAGAAGGCTCCTTCCGCGCGGCGCGTCAGTCCAGGGTGATCTTCAGGTCGCGGATCAGCTTCTGCCAGCGCACGGTCTCGCTGCGCAGCAGTTCGCCGAACTGCGCGGGCGTGTTGCCCACGGGTTCGACGCCGAAGTCCTCGAGGCGCTTGCGCACCGTGGGTTCGTTGATGGCCGCGACCACGCGCTTGTTGAGCGCGTTCACCACCTCGGGCGGCGTGGCGGCGGGCACCACCATGCCGACCAGCGCGGCGGCTTCCACGCCCTTGTGGCCGAGCTCGGCGAAGGTGGGCACGTCGGGCAGCTGCGGCAGCCGCGTGGCGTTGGCCACGGCGATGGCCTTGACCTTGCCGCCCTTGATGAAGCCCGCGCCCGCGGCGAGGTCGACCATCATGGCCTGCACCTGGCCGCCGGCCACGTCGGTGAGGGCCGGTGCCGCGCCGCGGTAGGGCACGTGCACCATGAACAGGCCGGCTTCGGTCTTGAGCAGTTCCATCGCCAGGTGGTGCGGGCTGCCCGCGCCGGCCGATGCGTACGAGAAGCTGCCGGGCTTGGCCTTGGCCTGGGCGATGAAGGTCTTGGCGTCGGCGATGCCGCTGGCCGGATTGACCACCAGGATCATCGGGAAGCGGCCCATCAGCGTGACCGGCGCGAGGTCCTTGGTGGGGCTGTACGACAGCGACTTGTAGAGCGAGGGGTTGAACACCATGGTGCCGTTGTCGGCCGACAGCACGGTGTAGCCGTCGGCCGCCGAGCGCGCGGTCTCCGCGGCCGCGATGGCGGTGTTGCCGCCGGGCTTGTTGTCCACCAGCACCGGCTGGCCGGCCTGCGTCGACAGCGTCTGGCCGATGGTGCGCGCGAGGAAGTCGGAACCGCCGCCCGCGGCGTAGGGCACGAGCCAGCGGATGGGTTTGGCGGGGTAGGCAGCGGCCTGGGCGAAGGCGGTGCTCGTGACGGCGAGCGCGGGGAGGGCCAGCAGGCAGCCGGCCAGGAACTTCTTCATCGTGTCTCCTGGTTTCTAGGGTTCTGGGAAGCGCAATCCGGGGTCAAAATCCGCGACGGCGAGTTTTGCGTAATGATTGTACGCATAGCGTAAATCGCGAGGCAAGCCCTGGTGCCACCGTACTTACCATCGGGTGCCCCCACTTTTTTCGAGAACGAGACGATCAGCACATGGCTTCCACCCCGAAGAAGAAAGCGCCCGCCGCCGCCGCCAAGCTGCCCGCCACGCCCGCGCCGCGCGAGCGGCGCCAGCGCGTGCAGTCGGCCGAGACCGGCATGGCGGTGCTCAAGGGCCTGGCGCGCATGGGCGGCAACGCGGGCCTGTCGGGCCTCGCGGCGCACGTGGGCGAGAGCCCGGCCAAGGTGCACCGCTATCTCGCGAGCCTGGTGCAGGAAGGGCTGGTGGCGCAGGACGTCGATTCGCAGCGCTACCGGCTCGGCCCCGAAGCCATCAACATCGGGCTGGCCGCGATGCGCCAGTCCGACCCGGTGCGCGCGGCCGAGCCCGCGCTGGTGCGGCTGCGCGAAGGGCTCGAGGTCACCTGCTTCGTCGCCGTGATGGGCAACAAGGGCCCGACCGTGATGCGCTTCGAGGAGCCGGGCCTGCCGGTCACGGTCAACGTGCGCGCGGGCTCGGTGATGTCGATGCTGTGGTCGGCCACGGGCCGCGCCTTCCTCGGCCTGCTCAACGAGCGGCGCGTGCGCGAGCTGGCCGAGCAGGAGCTCGCCGCGGCGCCGCGCGAGATGCGCGCGCAGCTCGACGCGAAGCAGCCGATCGAGGCCCTGCGCGCCGAGGTGCGCGCGCTGCGCTGCGCGGTGGTGCGCGACACCTACCTGCGCGGCATCAGCGCGGTGGCGGCGCCGGTCTACGACTTCACGGGGCGCGTGTGCGCGGTCATCACCGCGCTGGGCGCGAGCGGCGGCTTCGATCCCTCGGCCGATGGCGAGATCGCGACCGCGGTGCTGCGCGAGGCGGCGGCCACCAGCGAGGTGCTGGGCCATGTCGCGGCGAAGGAATGCTGAACCGCGCTTGACCCGCGCGCGATCCCGGCGATAGGCTGCGCCCGCGCGGCGCAAGGGAGTGCCGCGCCTCCTCGCGGAGCCACCAGCCATCGTCAAAGAACGGACAACAAGACTTATGAAGACTTTCGCCTTCCCCTTCCTTCGCACCCCGGCCATCGCGCTGGCCTGCGCGCTCGCGTTCGCGGGTGCCGCCTCGGCGCAGCAGCCGAACCAGGCCGTGCTCGACGCCGCCACGCAGAAGAAGGAAGAGACGCTCAAGCTGCTCGAGCGCCTGGTCAACATCGACTCGGGCTCGACCAATGCCGAGGGCCTCGAGAAGGTCCGCACGCTGGTGGTGGACGAACTGCGCCAGCTCGGCGCGCGCATCGAGACCTTCCCGGCCGAGCCGCATCCGGGCAGCAACGTGGTCGCGACCTTCACCGGCACCGGCAAGAAGAAGATCCTGATCCTGGCCCACATCGATACCGTGTTCAAGGACGGCACCGCCGCCGCCAAGCCCTTCTACGTGAAGGACGGCCGCGCCTACGGCCCGGGCGTGATGGACAACAAGGGCGGCGTGGTCGCAGGCCTGCAGGCGCTGAAGATCCTGCAGCAGCTGGGCTTCAAGGACTACGGCCAGCTCACCTTCCTGATCGACACCAACGAGGAGACCGGCTCGGTCGGCACCAGCGCGCTGATCGAGCGCGTGGCGAAGCAGCACGATGTGGCGCTGAACCTCGAGCCGGGCCGCCCGGCCGACGGCCTGGTGGTGGAGCGCAAGGGCTCGGCCACCGCGCTGATCGAGGTCAAGGGCCTGGCCGCGCATGCGGGCGTGGCGCCCGAGGCCGGCCGCAATGCCGCGATGGAGGTGGCGCACCAGGTGCTGCAGCTGTCGAAGACCGCCGATGCCGCGAAGAAGACCACCGTCAACTTCACGGTGCTGACCGCCAACGGCCCGACCAACGTGATCCCCGCCACCGCGAGCGCGCGCGGCGATGTGCGCGCCGCCACGCCCGAGGAGCTCGATCGCGTCGAGAAGGACCTGCAGCGCATCTCGCAGAACAAGCTGATCCCCGACACCGAGGTCAAGGTGCGCCTGATCCGCGGCCTGCCGCCGATGCCGCGTTCGCCCGCCTCCGACAAGCTGGTGGCGACTGCCGAGGGCATCTATGCCGAGATCGGCAAGAAGCTCACCATCGAGAGCAGCGGCGGCGCGGCCGATGCGAGCCTGGTGGCCGGCGTCGGCGTGCCGGTGCTCGACGGCTTCGGCATCGTGGGCGGCGGCATCCACACGCCCGAGGAGTACGCCGAGGTCGAGAGCATCGTGCCGCGGCTGTACCTGCTGTCGCGGATGCTGATGGCGTTGAGCGCGAACTGAGGTTCAGGCCGCTGCGCTCTTCAGACGCGGCAGCACCTCGCGCCCGAGTTCTTCCACGATCTCGCGCGCGTCGCGCGGTCCACGCGCGATATTCATCAGCACGTGGGCCACGCCCGCGTCCTCCAGCCGGTCGAGGTAGGCCACCAGCGCGTCGCGCCCGGTGCGCAGCCCCAGCTCGATCGGCTCGGCCGGCGCGTCGGCACGCTCGAGCAATTCGAGCTGCAGCGACTGGATGAAGGGCTTGGCCTCGCCGCCCGCGCGCTCGCGCAGCGCGGTCTGCCACAGGCCGATGCGGCCCTGCTGCCGCGCCTCGTCGCGGTGGTAGGTGGCCCAGCCGTCGGCATGGGACGCGGTCCATTGCAGCGACTGCCGCGCCGACCCCACCACCACCATGCCGATGCGTTCGGCCGGCGCCGCCATCAGCTCATGGCCGGCCGTGGCCTCGCGCAGCGCGGCGCGTTCGGCAGCCAGCGGCGAGAGGGCCGAGCGCACCAGCGTCCAGCGCTCGCGGAAGGTCTCGGCGCGCCGCGCGATGTCCTCGCCGAAGATCGCGAACTCGGCCTCGCGGTCGCCCGAGCCGAGCCCGAGGATGAAGCGTTCGCCCGACAGCCGGTTCAGCGACAGCGCGGCCTTGGCCAGGTGCAGCGGCTGGCGCAGCGGCAGCACCGCGGCGGCCGTGCCGAGCGCGATGCGCTGCGTGGCCGCGGCCAGCGTGGCGAGCCAGAGGAAGGGCTCGTCGAGCGGGGCCGTCGGCATCATCCGCTCGCCCTGCGGCGCGAGCACCGGCACGTCGCGCGTCCACAGCGCTGCGAAGCCCAGTGCGTCGGCACGCTGCGCGAGATCGCGCTCGACGGCGAGGTCGGCCATCGCCTCGTCGGGGCGCGCGATCGGTGTCATGAGGCCGAGCGTGAGTCGGCCGGCCTGGAGGGTCTGCTGGTAGGCGCGGTTGAAGGAGGGCATGGCGGCAGGATGAGGCGAAGGAAATGATCGCATGCGCATGCCGCCCGGCGCGCCATGGGGGCATGGCGAGCATCTCGATCGGAGATGCGCCGATCTTCAATCCATATGAATCTTGCGCGTAAACCCGCTGCGGCGCCTTCGCGTGCCGCCGCGACCATCGGCGCACCGAATCACCAGCACAGCGAGACACCCACTCCATGAACACGAGCGCGATCACACGGCCCCGGGCAGCGGCGGCGCATGAGGACGGCGGCGCCGATGCCGTCTACCGCAAGGTCGGCTGGCGGCTCATCCCGCTGCTCTTCGTCTGCTATATCGTGGCCTACCTCGACCGCGTCAACGTCGGCTTCGCCAAGCTGCAGATGCAGGGCGACCTGCAGTTCAGCGAGGCGGTGTACGGCCTGGGCGCGGGCATCTTCTTCATCGGCTACTTCCTGTTCGAGGTGCCGAGCAACGTGATCCTGCACCGCGTGGGCGCGCGCCGCTGGATCGCGCGGATCATGATCACCTGGGGCCTGCTGTCGGCCGCCACGATGTTCGTGAGCTCGCCGATGTCCTTCTACGTGATCCGCTTCCTGCTGGGCGCGGCCGAGGCGGGCTTCTTCCCCGGGATCATCCTGTACCTGACCTACTGGTACCCGGCCGCGCGGCGCAGCAAGGCGACCTCGCTGTTCCTCGCGGCGATCCCGTTCGCGGGCATCCTCGGCGGTCCGATCTCGGGCTGGATCCTGCAGGGCATGGGCGGCGTGAACGGCTGGGCCGGCTGGCAATGGCTCTTTCTGCTGCAGGGCCTGCCGACCGTGGCGCTGGGCCTGGTCGTGTGGCGCTACCTCGACGACCGCGTGAAGGACGCGCAGTGGCTCAGCACCGCCGAGCGCGAGCTGATCGCGCGCGACATCGCGGCCGAGAACCAGGGCAAGGCCGAGCCGCGCATCCTCGAGGTGCTGGGCAACGGCCGCGTCTGGCTGCTGGCGCTGGTGTACTTCGCCTACACCTCGGGCCTGTACGGCATCTCGTTCTGGCTGCCGAGCATCATCAAGGCGATCGGCGTGAAGGGCGCGCTCGACATCGGCCTCTTGAGCGCCATCCCGTGGACCTTCGGCGTGATCGCGATGTACCTGATGGCGCGCAGCGCCGACCGCCGGCTCGAGTACCGCTGGCACAGCGCGCTGGCCGCGATCGTGGGCGCGATCGGGCTGGTGCTCAGCGTGGCCTTCCACGGCAACGCGGTGCTCGCGATGGCCGGGCTCACGCTGGCCACCATGGGCATCATGTCGACCCTGCCGATCTTCTGGGGCATGCCGACGGCCTTCCTCGGTGGTGCCGCCGCGGCCGCGGGCATCGCGTTGATCAACTCCTTCGGCAACCTCTCGGGCTTCAGCGCGCCCTTCCTCATCGGCCTGATCAAGGACGCGACGCAGAGCACCGACGCGGGCCTGCACATGCTCGCGGGCCTGCTGGTGGGGGGCGCGGTGCTGGTGCTGCTGGCCAAGCCGGCCGCCGCGCGGCGCTGAGTCTTCGTCTTTTTCGCGCCGCGGCGTTCGCCCGCGGCGCTTCGTTCCCGGTTCCCCACAGAAAGTCCCACCCCATGGATGCGGTCGTGATCTCCCCTGCGCGTCGTTCGCCCTCGGCCGAACTGCTCGCGCTCCTGCAACGGCGTTTCGAGGAGCGCCTGTCGACCAGCCAGGCCGTGCTGCTGCAGCACGGCACCGACGAATCGGCCTATGCGCCGCAGCCGCCCGACGCGGTGGTGTTCGTGCAGAGCACCGACGAGGTCGCCTTCGTGGTGCGCGCCTGCGCACGAGAGCGCGTGCCGGTGATCGGCTTCGGCGTGGGCTCGTCGGTCGAAGGCCATCTGCTCGCGGTGCAGGGCGGCGTGTGCATCGACTTCTCGCGCATGAACCGCGTGCTCGCGATCCGCGGCGGCGACCTCACGGCCACGGTCGAGGCCGGTGTGACGCGCGGCCAGCTCAACGCGGCGCTTGCCGACACCGGCTTCTTCTTCTCGGTCGACCCCGGCGCCGACGCCTCGATCGGCGGCATGGTCGCCACCGCCGCCTCGGGCACGAACACCGTGCGCTACGGCACCATGCGCGACAACCTCGTGAACCTCACGGTGGTGACGGCCGAGGGCGAAGTGGTGCGCACCGCGACGCAGGCGCGCAAGAGCTCGGCCGGCTACAACCTCACGCAGCTCTATTGCGGTTCCGAAGGCACGCTGGGGCTGATCACCGAGGTCACGGTGCGGCTGCATCCGCATCCCGAGGCGCATGCGGCGGCGGTGGTGCATTTCCCCTCGGTGCGCGCGGCGGTCGACGTGGTGATCGAGGCGATCCAGCTCGGCGTGCCGCTCGCGCGCGCCGAGATGCTGGACGCGCTCACCATCCGCGCCGTGAATGCCCACAGCCGCACCACGCTGGCCGAGCAGCCGACGCTGTTCCTCGAGTTCGGCGCGAGCAAGGCGCAGATCGACGAACAGGCCGCGCTGGTGCGCGAGATCGTGGCCGGCCATGGCGGCGGTGCCTTCCAGTGGGCGCTGCGGCAGGAAGAGCGTTCGCGGCTGTGGACGCCGCGCCACCACGCCTACTTCGCCTGCCTGCAGCTCCAGGCCGGCTGCCGCAGCCTCACGACCGATGCCTGCGTGCCGCTGTCGGCGCTCGCGCAGTGCATCGACGAGACCCAGGCCGACATCGCCGAGCATGGGCTGCTGGCGCCGGTGTTCGGCCATGTGGGCGACGGCAACTTCCATTGCCTGGTGCTGGTCGACCCCGACGATGCCGCGCAGAACGCCGCCGCCGAGGCCTTCAGCCACCGGCTGGTGCAGCGCGCGCTGCGCCATGGCGGCACCTCCACCGGCGAGCACGGCGTGGGGCTGCACAAGATGCAGTACCTGGTCGAGGAGCACGGCGCGCAGGCGGTGGGGCTGATGCGCGCGATCAAGCGCGCGCTCGATCCGCACGACATCTTCAATCCCGGCAAGGTCGTGGGCCACGCCGCGGTCTGAGTACCCCCGAATACGACAACACAGGAGACAGG
This sequence comes from Variovorax sp. FG153, assembly GCF_057809595.1. NCBI lineage: Bacteria > Pseudomonadati > Pseudomonadota > Betaproteobacteria > Burkholderiales > Comamonadaceae > Variovorax > Variovorax sp. FG153. Next base: position 25,342 of record NZ_JBMDKG010000048.1, on the reverse strand, counting down.
ACGATGAAGCGTTCGCACAGACAGGCATGGGTCGCGATGGCGGTGGCAGCGTTGATCGCGGGATGTGGTGGCGGAGGCGGTGGATCCGGCTTCGTGCCGCTGGTGCCGCCGGCGAGCGCGCCACCGGCGCCGCCGCCGCCCGCGCAGTCGCTGGCCGAGAAATGCCCCGCGTTCAAGGGCCGCGCCGTTGCCGAAGGCGCGGTGCGCGTCGACGATGCGAAGCTGGTCGCCGCCACCGGCGTGCAGCCCGAGTACTGCGTGCTCACCGCGAGCTTCCAGGGCTCGAGCCTGCGCTTCGAGGCGCGGCTGCCGACCTCGGGCTGGAACGGCAAGCTGGCCTTCATCGGCGGTGGTGGCTTCGACGGCACGCTGCCCAGCGCGGCCGATCCGCAGTTCAGCGCCTCGATCTTCAGCGAGCGCTACGCCACGATCGGCACCAACGGCGGCTACGACTATCCCGGCGTGCGCGACGCCGGCTACTTCGCGGCGCGCTTCGCGGCCGATCCCGCGAAGCTGCTCGACTTCACGCAGCAGTCGGAGCACCGCGCGCTGCCGCCGGGCAAGGAACTGATCGCGGCCTTCTTCGGCAGCGGCCCCGCGCGCAGCTACTTCGAGGGCTGCTCGATGGGCGGCCACGACGCGCTGATGCTCGCGCAGCGCTTCCCGGACGACTTCGACGGCATCGTGGCGCGCGCCCCGGCCGGCAACATCATGGGCCTGTTCGTGCAGTTCAACCGCATCTCGAAGCAGGTGCGCGTGCCGGCCAACACGCTGAACCCGGCCAAGCAGACCCTGCTGGCCAACGCGGTGCTCGCGCAGTGCGATGCGCTCGACGGCGTGGCCGACGGCATCGTCTCGAAGCCCGCGGCCTGCAACTACGACCCTGCGCCCTTGCGCTGCGCGGGCGGCGCCGACACCGGCGATGCCTGCCTGTCGGACGCGCAGATCGCCACGGTGAAGACCATCACCTCGCCGGTCGCCACCTCGGACGGCGCCTGGTCGCACCCGGGCTACAACTTCGGCCTCGAGAACACGGCCGATGGCTGGGGCTCGTACATCTGGCCGCAGGCGGCGCTCGGCGGCAACTCGATCCAGGGCATGTTCTCGGACGGCTTCGTGCGCTCGTTCATCACGCAGGACCCGGCCTTCGACACGCTGGCCTGGAACCCCGACCAGTGGCTCGCGCGCATGGGCGTGGTCGGCGGCCTGTTCAGCGCGGCCGATCCCGACCTGGAGCGGCTGCATGCGCGCGGTGCGAAGCTGATCCTGTGGAACGGCACCAACGACACCTCGGTGAGCGCGCGCGACACCTCGCGCTACTACGACCAGGTGGTCGGCAAGCTGGGGCAGCCCAAGGCCGACCAGACCGTCGAACTGTTCCTCGCGCCGGGCGTGGGCCATTGCGCGGGCGGCCCGGGCGCCGACAAGGTCGACCTGCTGAAGGCGATGGCGACCTGGGTCGAGCAGGGCGTGCCCGCGTCGGCCCAGGGCCTGGTGCAACGCAAGCTCGACGCGGCCACGGGCGCCACCGCGCTCGCGCGGCCGATGTGCAAGTACCCCGCGTACCCGCGCTACAAGGGCGCGGGCGACACGAAGGATGCGACGAGCTTCGACTGCGTGAACTGAGGCCTTGTCCGACCCATGGGCCGCGAACGCGCGGCCTAGAATGGCCGGCCGTTCCCGCAACCCTGTGGCGAATGGCCGGAGACCCCCCGCCGATGGAACTGCGCCAGTTCAAGTATTTCGTTGCCATCGTCGACTGCGGCAGCCTCTCGCGCGCCGCGCAGCAGCTCTACGTGGCGCAGTCCGCGCTGAGCAAGCAGATGGCCGAACTCGAGGCCGAGCTCGACACCCAGCTGCTGCTGCGCAGCCGCAACGGCGTGGCGATGACCGAGGCCGGCAAGGTGTTCTACGAATACGCGCAGGGCATCACCAAGCAGGTCAGCGACGCGCGCGCCGCGGTGCACGTGGCGGCCGACTCGGTGGTGGGCTCGGTGGTGGCGGCGCTGCCGCAGAGCGTGTCGCCGATGATCGCGCTGCCGCTGATGCGCGCGGCCGCGCGCCGCTATCCCGACGTGGTGCTGCACCTCAACGAGGAGCTCACGGGCAACATGGCCGACCAGCTCACGCGCGGCCGCGTCGACGTGGCCGTGTTCTCGCCGACCATGCCCGCCGAGGACGTGGCCTTCACGCCGCTGGTGGAAGAAGACTTCGTGTTCCTCGAATCGCCGCAGAGCCCGCATGCGCTGCCCGAGGGCGAGGTGAGCATCGAACAGGCGACCGCGCGGCCGCTGGTGTGGCCCGCCAATGCGCACGGGCACTGCACGCGCTGGCTGGTCGACGCGGTGCTCGAGGCCGCGGGCCAGCCGGCCGCGCGCGTGGCGGCCGAGATCAATTCCGTCTACACGCTCAAGGCCGCGGTCGAGGCGGGGCTCGGGCCGACCATCATGCCGCTGGGGCTCGCGCAGCGCGAAGTCAGCGAAGGGCGGCTCGCGGCGCACCGCATCGCCTCCGGCGCGATGTTCCGCACGCTGGGGCTGTGCGTGTCGGTGCACCTGCCGACCGGCAATGCCAAGCGCGCCATCTGCGCGCTGATCGCCGAGGTGATGCAGGGCCTGTGCGCGTCGGGCGAATGGGCCGGCGCGCGGGCGGTGCAGGCCGCGAAGAAAACGAAGGCCTGAGTCAGGCGCGACGCTTGCGCGCGACCGCCGGCTTGCGGAGCTCGGCGGGCCTCGGGAACAGGCGCAGGATCGCCGCGCGCACGTCGTCCTTCATGCGCTCGGCCGCATCGGCCTCGCCCGACAGGTGGCGCAGCAGCGCCTGCTGGAACAGGCCGTCGAACAGGGAATAGGCCGCGGCGGGCGGCAGGCCCGTGGGCACGCCCGCGAGCTCCTCGAAGCGGACCATGATGCGCCAGATCATCGCCTCGAGACTCTTGTCGATCTCGGTCACGTCGTCGCGGAAGGCGGCCTCGAACAGCGCCTGCGAGCGCAGGTCGTACCACAGGCGGTGCATGTGGCCCTCGTCGCGCAGCGTGTCGGCCAGGCTCTGCAGGAAGCCCTCCGTCAGTTCGTCGAAGGTGGTGGCGCTGTCGACCGCATGGTCGTAGCGCTTGACGCAGCGCGCCTTGTACTGCTTCACGCTGCAGACGATCAGGTCGACCTTGTCGGTGAAGTAGTAGTGCAGCACGCCGTGCGAGAACTCGGTGTTCTGCGCGATCTCGCGCAGGCTGGTGCGCGCGTAGCCGAGCGTGGCGAGCGTGGTCAGCGCGGCCTCGCCGAGCTCGGCGCGCCGCTCCTCGAACTTGTCGACCCTGGCCTTCGGCACCCGGGCCGTCGACGGTTGTTCCTGCTGTCGTGTCGTCATTTCCACCGCGCCGCGCGATGCGCGAGCCGCTCTCGTTGTCCGTTGATCTGCAAACCATAGCACGCATGGCACGCCCGTGCGGAACGGCGTTCCAGCCCGTGCCGGACCCCATTCTAAAAAATCTGGACACTCGTCAAAGAAATTCTTGACACTCGTCAAGACGATTTCTAGGATGGCCGCTCCATCTCACAACCAGACCACAGGAGACAAGCGATGGGACAGTTCGATCTGAAGGGGCGCAAGGCGCTCGTGACGGGTGGCGCGCGCGGCATCGGCGCCAGCATTGCGCAGGCGCTGACCGAGGCCGGCGCGGCGGTGATGATCGGCGACGTGCTCGCCGACGTGGGGCGAGCGACCGCCCAGCGCCTCTCGAGCGGCGGGGCGAAGGCCGGCTTCGTGCCGCTCGACGTCACCGACGACGCGGCCTGGGCCGCGGCCGTCGAGACCACGGTGAAGGAACTCGGCGGGCTCGACATCGTGGTCAACAACGCGGGCATCGAGATCACCTCGCTGGTGGTCGACGTGCAGGCCGAGGACCTGCGCCGCATGCTCGACGTGAACGTGGCCGGCACCCTGCTGGGCATGAAGCACGCGTTCCGCGCGATGCGCCCGGGCGGCGCCGCGGGCGCGGGCGGCGCGGTGGTCAACATCGCCTCGGTCGCCGCGACCATCGCCTTCCCCGCCATCGCGGGCTATTCGGCCACCAAGTCGGCGGTCGACCGCGCGACCCGCGTGGCCGCGATGGAGTCCGGCAAGCTGGGCTACGGCGTGCGCGTCAACTGCATCTACCCGGGGCTGGTGCCGACCGACATGGGCATGAAGCTCGCGAACGACATCGTCGCCGCGGGCCTCGCGCCCAGCGTGGAAGCGGCCGTCGGCGACGTGATCGGCCAGACGCCGCTGGGCCGGCTCGGCGAGGTCGGCGACATGGCCGACGTGGTGGTCTTCCTCTGCTCCGACGCGGCCCGGTTCATCACCGGCGCCGGCATCGCGGTGGACGGCGGCATGGGCATGTGAAGGCCATGCGCGAACAGAACGAGTCACACATCAGGCAAGAAAAAGGAGAGACGACATGAGCAGCAAGAACAAGAAGCCGGTCATCGTGTACGGCGCCTCGGGCTACACCGGGCGCCTGGTCTGCGAGTACCTGCGCGAGTACAACATCCCGTTCATCGCCGCGGGCCGCAGCCAGGAGAAGCTCGACGCCGCGATGCAATCGAACGTGCCCGGCATCGAGACCGCGCGCTACGAGGTGGTGGAGGTGGCGCATTCGGTGGAGGCGCTCACCGAGCTCTTCACCGGCGCCTCGGTGGTGCTCAACACCGTGGGGCCGTTCGCCAAGTTCGGCCCCGAGGTGGTCGAGGCCTGCCTCAACGCCGGCTGCCACTACACCGACACCACGGGCGAGCAGGACTGGCTGATCACTCTCGACCAGCAATGGGGCGCCAGGTTCGCCGCCGCGGGGCTGCTGCTGTCGCCGGGCCTGGCCCACATGTACACCACGGGCGAGATCGGGGCGCAGCTGTGCCTCGAGACCCCCGGGCTCGACACGCTCGACATCGCCGTGTTCTGGGGCGGCAGCCCGACCATCGCGTCGACGCAGACCATCCTGGTCAACGCCGCCACCTCGAAGGCCTACTACCTCGAGCAGAACGAGTACGTGGAATGGCAACCCGACGCGGGCCTCTACCACCTGTCGATCCCGGGCCAGCACGAGGCCGCGCTCGCGCTGCCCTGGGGCGGCACCTCGCACCCGGTGTGGTTCAAGCGCGATCCGCGCGTGGCCAACGTGAAGGTGCTCGGCGGCGTCTTCAACAAGCCGCTGATGATGGGCGTGCCGCAGATCGTGGCGGCCGCGCTCAAGGCCACCGAGGGCATGAACGAGGAGGATCGCTACGAGGCGCTGGCCAAGACCGCGTCGAGCGTGATGAACACCATGCCGCCGCGCGAGAACCCGCGCATCAACAAGTCGGTCGACTCGGTGCATGCCTCGGGTCCGCTGGGCCGCGTGCACTGCGTGATCTTCGGCAACTGCAACTACAAGCAGACCGGCCTGCTGCAGGCCTATGCGGCGGCCTCGCTGCTGCAGCAGCCGCCGCGCCGCGCGGGCTTCGCCTCGGGCTGCCAGGCCTTCGGCCATCGCGAGCTGCTGGGTGCGCTGCGCGGCTTCGGCCTGGTGCAGGAGCCCGTGATCACGCGCATGGGCTGACCCCGATGCGTCTCGTCGACTACCTCGACAAGGGCGCCCAGCTGGGCGCCGATGCGCCCTGCCTGACCCTGGGCGAGGCCGACCTCAGCTACGCCCAGGTGCAGCGCATCAGCTGGCGCGTGGCGCGCGGCCTGCAGCGCGCGGGCCTGCAGCCGGGCGACAAGGTGGCCGTGCTCTCGAGCAACGATGCGATGGCCTTCGCCACGGTGTTCGGCATCTCGCGCGCGGGCGGCGTGTGGTGCCCGATCAACCCGCGCAACGAAGCGAGCGAGAACGCCTTCGTGCTCGATGCCTTCGACTGCGCCTGCCTGGTGTTCCACGGCAACTACGCGCCCATGGTCGAGCAGATGCGTTCGCAGCTGCCCAAGCTGCGCGCGCTGGTCTGCCTCGATGCGCGGCAACCCTTCGCGCCGTCGATGGACGACTGGCTCGAGGGCCTGGACGACGCGCCGCTCGACATCGCGCCGCCCGACGACGTGGCGATGATCGCGGGCACCGGCGGCACCACGGGCCAGCCCAAGGGCGTGATGCTCACGGGGCGCAACCTCGAGGCGATGTCGGCGCTCACGCTGATGGGCTATCCCTTCGAGGGCCGGCCCGCCTACCTCGCGCTCGCGCCGCTCACGCACGCGGCCGGCGTGCTGTGCCTGCCGGTGATGGCGCTCGGCGGGCGCGTGGTCATCATGCCCAAGCCCGACCTCGGCGAGTTCCTCGCGCTGATCGAGCGCCACCGCATCACCCACGCCTTCCTGCCGCCGACGCTGATCTACATGCTGCTGCAGCATCCGGAACTCGCGGCGACGAAGCGCGATTCGCTGCAGTGCTTCTGGTATGGCGCGGCGCCGATGTCGGCCGCGCGGCTCGAGGAGGCGCTCACGAAGATCGGCCCGGTGATGGCCCAGCTCTTCGGCCAGACCGAGGCGCCGATGATGATCTCGATGATGTCGCCGCGCGAGCACTTCAATGCCGACGGCTCGGTGGCGAAGCACCGCCTCGCCTCGGCGGGACGGCCCGGGCCGCTGGTGCAGGTGGGCGTGATGAACGCCGAAGGCGAGCTGCTGCCCGTGGGCGAGAGCGGCGAGATCGTGGTGCGCGGCTCGCTCGTGATGCAGGGCTACTACAAGGACCCGAAGGCCACGCAGGAGGCCTCGCGCTTCGGCTGGCACCACACGGGCGACATCGGCCGGCTCGACGACGACGGCTTCCTCTACATCGTCGACCGCGCCAAGGACATGATCATCTCGGGCGGCTTCAACGTCTATTCGGCCGAGGTCGAGCAGGCGCTGATGCAGCACCCCGACGTGCAGGACAGCGCGGTGATCGGCCTGCCCGACGAGAAGTGGGGCGAGCGCGTGGTGGCGGTGCTGCAGCCGCAGGCGGGCCGCAGCATCGACGCCGAGGCGATCAAGGCCTTCGTCAAGGCGCGCATCGGCAGTGTGAAGGCACCCAAGCAGGTGGAGGTGTGGGCCGACCTGCCGCGATCGAAGGTGGGGAAGGTGCTCAAGAAGGACGTGCGCACCATCCTGCTCGCGGCGCTGACGCGCGAGCCGGGCGAATAGGGGCGGCCGACCGGCGGCGGTGCGCTGCCGCCGGTGGGCCTCCGATCAGAAGCGCGCCTTGAGCGAGGCCGTCGGGCCCTGCAGGCGGATCTTCAGCCGCGCGTCGGCGAAGCCGCTGTCGCGCGTGATGTCGATGTTGGTCACGTTGTAGGCCAGCACCAGGCCCACGTTCTTGACCGGGAACCACTCCACGCCGGCCGCTGCGTTGTAGATGTTGCCGTGCGAGCTGCCGCCGTTCTTCCACACGCCCGAGGCGTCGGCGAACAGCCGCAGGTCGGGCGTGATCGCGTGGCGCACGCCGATCTCGAGCAGCGGCGCGATCGCATCGCGGCTCGAGCTTTCGCTGAGCGTGCCGAACTGGCCGTTGACGCCCGCGAGCGCGCTCACGCCGAGCTTGATGCGGTAGTAGGCCGCGCCGGCACCGAGGCCCAGCACCGTGTTGCCCGAGCCGATCCACCACTTGTACGAGAGCTTGGCGAAGTCGACCTGCGTGTCGACGTTGGCATTGCCGAAGGCCGCGATGGTGCCGAAGCCGCCGAGCGAGGTGCCGCCCGAGAGGCCGCCGAAGTAGTCGCGCTTGTAGCGGAAGTAGTCGAACGAGAGGCCCTGCGTGTCGCCGAGCAGCACGTCGGCCGTGATGCGCGGCATGGTCACGCGGCCGGGCTTGATGTCGCCGGTGCGCAGCGCGCCATAGGGCGTGCCCACCGAGGCGTCGAACTTGGGGTCGGCGCCATAGGCACCGACGGAAAGGCTGAAGCGGTCGAGCGCCGGCGACGGGTCGGCGAGGGCGGGCGTGGCGGCTGCGAGCAGGCCGCCACCGGCCAGGGCGGCGACGAGGGTGGCGTGGCCGCGGGCGCGCGAGCGGGGCAAGGGCATGAAGAAGGTCCTTCGAAGAAGAGGCAAAAAATGGAACCCTCGGACCTTCGATCGCCGTACCGCGAAGGCCGGTGCCGGCCTGCGGTGTCGCTCGGTGTCCGGGGCGCTGCTCCCTGTTGTTGACCCCCAAGTTATTAGGTGCGGCCCATAGCGCGTATGCGTCGAAGCCGCCAGCGCCTGTAGGAGATTCGCCATGCCCGCGTTCGCCTTCAGCCGACGGTAATGTGCCGCGCGCCGGCCTAGGGCGCGGCGCGGTTCGCGCCTCAGCGCCGCGCGATGTCGAGCTGCGTGACCGGCGCGCTGTCGTTGCCCCACGAGCCGCGGATGTAGGTCAGCACGGCCGCGAGGTCGGTGCCGTCGAGCGTCTCGCCGAAGGGCGGCATGCCGTAGGGGCGCGGATTGCCCGCGGTGGTCGGCAGGAAGCCGCCATGGCTCACGACCTGGATCAGGTTGACGGGCCGCGCCATGTTGACGGCGCGGCTGCCCGCGAGCGGCGGGTAGGCGCCCGGCGCGCCCTGGCCCTGGTCGCCATGGCAGTAGGCGCAGCGCTGGTCGTAGATGCGGTTGCCGCGCGCCATCTCGCCGGCATCGCGCCGGTAGGTGGCGGGGCGCGCGGGCTTGGCGTCGCCGGCCTCCTGCGCGACGGCCGGCAGGTCCTTGAGGTAGGCGGCCATCGCCGAGAGGTCGGCCTCGGACAGGTGCTGCGTGCTCTCGAACACCACGTCGGCCATCGGGCCCATCACCGAACCGCGCGGCGCGCTGCCGTTCTTCAGCAGCGCCACCACCTCGGTGGCGGGCCAGCCGGACACGCCGGCCTCGCGCGGATCGGCCAGCGAGGGCGCATACCAGTTCTGCACCGCGATCAGGCCACCCGAGAGGCCGCGCTGCGTCTCGGTGGCGCCGAAGGCATTGCGGCTGCCGTGGCAGGCGATGCAGTGGCCCAGGCCGTCGACCAGGTAGGCGCCGCGGTTCCATTCGGCCGGCTTGCCCGCGTCGGCGACGAAGGTCTGCGGCGTGAAGAAGAGGGCGCGCCAGACGCCGAGCGCGGCCTGCGTGTCGTAGGGGAAGCGCAGCCGGTGCGGCCGGTTCGGCGTGTCGGCCGCGGGCAGGCTGCGCAGGTAGGCGTAGATGGCGTCGGAGTCCTCGCGCGTGACGCGCGTGAAGCTCGGATAGGGGAAGGCGGGATAGAGCAGCCGGCCGTCCTTCGAGCGGCCGTTGTGCATCGCGCGCCAGAAGTGCGCGCTGCTCCAGCCGCCGATGCCGTGCTGCGCATCGGGCGTGAGGTTGGTCGAGTGGATGGTGCCGAAGGGCGTCTCGATCGGCAGGCCGCCCGCGTAGGCCTGGCCGCCGCGCGTGGTGTGGCAGCCCGCGCAGTTGCCGGCCAGCGCGAGGTAGCGGCCGCGCTCGATGCGCTGCGGCGTGGCCTCGAAGGCCTCGGCCTGCTCGGGGATGGCGGCCTCGCCGCGCAGGTTGAGCGCGACCACGCCGCCGGCCACGGCGGCCAGCAGCAGCACGAGCACGAGCAGGGTCCAGCAGAGGCGTTTGAGCGCGGTCATCGTCGCGGCCTCACTGCATGCCGCCGCAGGCCATCGGCAGCGGCGCGGCCGGCGCGGACACCGGCTTGGGGTTGGCGGGCATCGGCTGCACCGCGAGCCAGCTCGCGACGGCGTTGATGTCGGCGGTGGTCATGCGGCCTCCGATCTCGGCCATGCAGTCGGGCGCGAGCGCATGGCGCTCGTTGGTGAGCCAGGCGCCGAGTTGCGAGAAGACGTAGAGACGCGGCAGTCCCAGCAGGCCCGGGATGGCGGGCTGCACGCCCGTGAGCGCGGCGCCGTGGCAGTGCACGCAGGCCGGGATCCTGCGCGCGGCGTCGCCCTCGAGCGCGAGCTGGCGGCCGCGCGCGAGCTGCGCGGGAGCCGCGTCGCTGGTCGGCGAGACCGCGGCATAGGGCAGGTCGAGGCCGGCGAAGTAGTCCGCGATCTCCTGCAGGTAGGCGTCGGACATGTGGCGCACCATGTAGTTCATGTCGGTGTTGGAGCGCCGGCCGTCGCGGAAGCTGCGCAGCTGGTTGAACAGGTAGCCCGCGGGCTTGCCGGCCAGCCGCGGGAAGAAGGCCGCGTTGCCGGTCGAGCCCTGGCGGCCATGGCAGGCGATGCAGGCGGCCACGCGCTGCTCGATGGTGTCGGGAACGCCGGCCGGTTCGGCCGCGCGCGCGGACTGGAGGCCGAGCAGGCCGAAGGTCGCGACGGCCAGTGCCGCCAGCGTGGCGCGCAGCCCGTGGTGCAGGGGTCGCGAAGGAAGTCGCACGTGTCTCATGGCGGAAGGGCGCGGCTGCATCGGCCGCACGTCGTTGCTTCGTGGGAAAACGTCGTCGGGCCCGGCGCGGTGCCCCGGGGACGTCGTGACCATACCAGCGCCCGCGCGCGGCGGCGTGCGCTGGGACAAAAAGTCCCATCGCTCGCGCCGCACCGCGCAGCGCCGTGGCCACGGCGCTAAGCTGCGCCCCATGTCCACGCTCCATCCCCTGTCCACCACCACCGGTCCGCAGCGCCTGCTGTATGGCGGCATTGTCGGCGTCGCCGTCGCGGCGATCCCCTGGCCGCTGGGCCTGATGGCGCGCGGGCTGGCCGGCTGGTGCGCGGCCGTGCTGGTCTACCAGGTGCTGACCTGGTGGCTGGCCGACACCTTCGATGCCCAGCGCACGCGCGAGCGCGCGCAGTCGCTCGACCAGCCGAACCTGATGATCCTGGTGTCGATGCTGGTGGTGGTGGGCGCGAGCGTGGTGGCGATCGCGATGCTGCTGCAGCAGGTCAAGCAGCTGAGCGGCATCGAGCGCGCGGTCCACATCGGACTCGGGCTGGTGGCGCTCGCGGGCTCGTGGCTGATGATGCATTCCATCTACGCCTTCCACTACGCGCACCGCTACTACAACGACGAGAAGCACCGCGGGCCCGATGCGGGCGGGCTGGACTTCCCGGGCAAGGAAGACCCCGACTACTTCGACTTCCTCTACTACGCCTACGTGATCGGCATGACCTCGCAGGTGTCGGACGTGCAGGCCACCTCGCGCGAGATGCGGCGCATCACGCTGATCCACAGCGTGCTGGCCTTCGCCTTCAACATGCTGGTGCTCGCGCTGTCGGTCAACGTGGTGGCCGGCGCGATCTGATCGCGGATCAGGCCTTCGCGGCGCGCGGCCCGAGCTTGACGAGGCCGGTCGACAGCGCCACGCCGCAGACGATCACCGCGGCGCAGGTCAGCATCCACTGCGTGATGGTCTCGCCGAGGAACACGGCGCCGTAGAAGGCCGCGAACACCGGCACCAGGAAGGTCACGGTCAGCGCGCGCGCCGGGCCGGCACGCTCGATCAGCCGGAAGAACAGGATGTAGGCCACGCCGGTGCAGGCGATGCCGAGCGCGAGCAGCGCGAGCCAGGCGCGCAGGCCCGGCATCTGCGCGGGCCAGAGCCAGACGGCCGGCAGCGCGAGGAACAGCGAGGCGCCGATCTGGCTGCCGGTGGCGGTGGCCAGCGGCGGCACGCCGGTGAGGAAGCGCCGCGTGGCGCTGGCCGAGATGCCGTAGCACAGGCAGGCCGCGAGGCAGGCCAGCATGGCCCACAGCGCCGCGAGGTTGCTGGCGCCGGTGTGCAGGCCCGCGCCGCCGCTGGCGAGCATGGCGACGCCGATGAAGCCGATCACGAGGCCGACCAGCCGCGAGCCGTCGGGCCGCTCGCGGAACCAGGCCCAGGCCACCAGTGCGCCGAACATCGGCGTGGCCGCGTTGAGCACGGCCGCGAGGCTGCTGTTGATGCTGAGCACCGCGAAGCTGAACAGCGCGAAGGGCAGGCCCGAGTTGAAGACGCCGACCGAGAAGCTGGGCTTCCAGTGGCGCGCGAGCGCGGGCCCCTGGCCGCGCAGCAGCGCGATCGGCAGCAGGAACAGCGCGGCGATGCTCACGCGCACCGCCGCGGTCGGCAGCGCGCCGAACTCGGCGGCGCCGATGCGCATGAACAGGAAGGAGGCGCCCCAGAGCGCGCCGAGCAGCACGAGGTCGACGAGCCAGCCCTTGGGCTTGGGCGCGCCGGCGGCGGTGGTGGTGGAGGTGGTCATGCGGTGTTGTCGTTGTGTGTTCTCTTGCGCCTGGCCGTGGGCCAGGCGTTCCCGACCCGCGAGCCTAACGCACGCCTTCGAGCTCGAGCAGCGCGCTCTTGCGCTCGAGCCCGCCGGCATAGCCGGTCAGCGAGCCGTCGGCGCCGAGCACGCGGTGGCAGGGCACGATCACGCTGATCGGGTTGCGGCCCACGGCCGCGCCCACCGCGCGCACCGCGGCCGGGTTGCCGACGTTCGCGCTCAGCGCGCCGTAGCTGGTGGTGGCGCCCGCGGGGATCGCGAGCAGTGCCTGCCACACGCTCTGCTGGAACGCCGTGCCGTGCGACAGGTCGAGCGGCAGTTCGAAGCGGTCGCGCTTGCCGGCGAAATAGTCGCGCAGCTGCGCGGTCGTTTCGACGAACACCGGGTGGTCGTCGCGCGTCTGCCAGCCCGTGGTGTCGGGCCAGTGGCGCTGCTGGTCGAACCAGACACCGGCCAGGCCGGCGTCGGTGGCGGCCATGGTGATGCCGCCGAGCGGGCTGTCGTAGTGCGAGGTGTAGATGACGGTCTTCTTGAACTTCATGGCTTCTCAGGCGGTGAGGCCTGCCGTGGGAGTGGAGGGGATGTCCGCGGCGGCTGGCTCGGCGGACGGCGTGGAAGGGACGGGTGCGTGCCAGGCGCGCAGCACGGCATAGCTGCGCCACGGGCGCCAGGCCTGCGAGGCCTCGCTCGCGGCGCGCGCGGTGCTCACGCCCAGCGCCTTCTGCAGCGCGACATCGCCGGCCGGGAAGGCATCGGGCCAGCGCAGCGCGCGCATCGCGATGTACTGCGCGGTCCAGGCGCCGATGCCCGGCAGCTCCTGCAGCGCGGCGATGGTCGAGGGCACGTCGGCGCCCGCATGCAGCGGCAGCCGGCCTTCTGCCACGGCGCGCGCCAGCGCATGCAGCGCGGCCTGGCGCTGGCGCACGATGCCGAGCTGGCCCAGGGCGTCGCCGCTGGCGGCCGCGATGGCGGCGGGCGTGGGAAACAGGCGGTCGAGCCCGTCGACGGGCGTGGCGATCGGTTCGCCGAAGGCCTCGACCAGCCGCGAGCCCAGCGTGCGCGCCGCGGCCACCGTGATCTGCTGGCCCAGCACCGCGCGCACCGCGAGCTCGAAGCCGTCGACCGTGCCGGGCACGCGCAGCCCGTCGCCATGCGGAAAGGCGTCGTGCAGCGCGGCATTGATGGCCATCGGGTCGGCGTCGATGTCGAGCATGGCGCGGGCGCGGCTGATCACCACCGGCAGCACCGGCGCCAGCGAATCGCTGACCGACAACAGCATCTGTTCGCGCGCCATGTCGAAGCGCAGCTGCAGCCAGCCCGCATGCACCTGCGCGCCGTGCTGCACGCGCAGCGTGCGCGCCAGCCGCGTGAAGGCCGGGGCCCGGGTGTTCTTGCCCACCGCCGGCACCTTGCCGTCCTCGGCCGTCACGCGCTCGACCCCGCGCAGCGCGCGCCGCGCGAAGAAGCCCAGCATCGCGCTCGGGTCGTAGGGCGGGCGAAAGCCCAGCCGCACCTCGATCGCGCGGCCGTCGCCGCCCTCGGTGCCGCCGGCGCGCCGCAAGGCGCTCGGATTGAGCCCGTAGTGCTCGACGAAGGCCGCGTTGAAGCGGCGCACGCTCGCGAAGCCGCTGGCCAGCGCCACCTGCGTCATCGGCAGGCGGGTGTCGGCGATCAGCTGCTTGGCCGCGAGCAGGCGGCGCGTCTGCAGGTACTGCAGCGGCGAGACGCCGAACTGGGCCTCGAAGATGCGGCGCAGGTGGCGGTCGCTGACGCCGAGCCGGGCCGCGATCTGCGCGGCGCCCGGGCCCTCGTCGGTCCAGGCGTCGGGCTCGTCGATCAGCCGCGCCGCCTGCTGCGCGAGGATGCGCGAGGCGTCCTCGGTCGACCAGTTGGCCGTGCCCATGGGGCGCGGCGCCAGTTCGGGCCGGCAGCGCAGGCAGGGGCGGAAGCCTTCGGCCTCGGCCTGCGCCGCGTGGCGGAAGAAGCGGCAGTTCTCGCGCCGCGGCAGCTTCACGCGGCAGACCGGCCGGCAGTAGATGCCGGTGGAGGTCACGGCGGTGAAGAACGAGCCGTCGAAGCGCGCGTCGTGCGTCTTCAGCGCCAGGTAGCAGGCATCGCTCTCGAGCTCTTCGGGGGAGGCATTGGCGTTCGTCATGGGCCAAATATTAAGGTTTCGAGGCGTTTCGACTGGCCGTTTTCGGACATGTGCGCCCCATGGCGGGTGCCTACAATCCCCCGGTCCACGAATCACAGGGAATCCTTTTTCATGCAGCTCAGCGCGTCGATCTTCAAGGCCTACGACATTCGCGGCGTGGTGCCCTCCACGTTGAACCCCGAGGTGGCGGAAGCCCTGGGCCGGGCCTTCGGCAGCGCGGCGCGGGCCGCCGGCGAGAAGTCGGTGGCCGTGGGGCGCGACGGGCGCCTGTCGGGGCCTTCGCTGTCCGAAGCGCTGATCCGCGGCCTGGTGGCCACCGGCGTCGAAGTGATCGACGTGGGCGCGGTCACCACGCCCATGCTCTATTTCGCGGCCCACACGCTCGCCACCAGCGGAATCCAGGTCACGGGCAGCCACAACCCCAAGGACTACAACGGCTTCAAGATGGTGCTGGCCGGCCGCGCGATCTATGGCGACGAGATCCAGGCGCTGCGCCGCACCATGGAGGACGGCAGCGCGACGCTCGCCGCGGGCGGTTCGGTGCGCCAGGTCGACGTGACCGAGGCCTACACGCAGCGCATCGTGGGCGACGTGCGGCTCGCCCGGCCGATGAAGATCGTGGTCGATTCGGGCAACGGCATCGCCGGCGCCTCGGCCCCGGCGATCTTCCGCGCCCTGGGCTGCGAGGTGACGGAGCTGTTCAGCGAGGTCGACGGCGACTTCCCGAACCACCACCCCGATCCCAGCAAGCCCGAGAACCTCAAGGACCTGATCGCCGCGCTGGAGCGGGGCGACGCCGAACTGGGCCTGGCCTTCGACGGCGACGGCGACCGCCTGGGCATCGTCACCAAGGATGGCCAGAACATCTTCCCCGACCGCCAGATGCAGCTGTTCGCGCAGGACGTGCTGTCGCGCGTGCCGGGCGGCACCATCGTCTACGACGTGAAGTGCTCGCAGCGCCTGGGCCCGGCCATCGAGGCCGCGGGCGGCCAGCCGCTGATCTTCAAGACCGGCCACTCGCTGATCAAGGCGAAGATGAAGGAACTCGATTCGCCGCTGGGCGGCGAGATGAGCGGCCACATCTTCTTCAAGGAGCGCTGGTTCGGCTTCGACGACGGCACCTATGCGGGCTGCCGCATGCTCGAGATCCTGAGCAGGAGCCCGAACGCCAGCGACGTGCTCAACGCGCTGCCCACGAGCTTCTCGACGCCCGAGCTCAACGTGAAGTGCGCCGAGGGCGAGCCGCACGCGGTGGTCGAGCGGCTGCTGAAGGAGGCGAGCTTCGAGGCCCCGGCCAAGGTCTCGACCATCGACGGCCTGCGCGTGGACTGGCCCGACGGCTTCGGCCTGATCCGCGCCTCCAACACCACGCCGGTGCTGGTGCTGCGCTTCGAGGGCCAGACCCAGGCGGCGCTCGAGCGCATCGAGGCCCGCATGCTGGCGCTGCTCAAGACCGTAAAGCCCGACGCCACGCTCGCCGAAGCGGCGCACTAGACCTTGGCCGTGCGTTCGCTGCTGCTGCGCCTGTACGGCGCCTTCACCACCCTGGCCCAGCCCCTGGTGCGCCGCAAGCTGCGGCGCCGCGCGGCGGCCGAGCCCGGCTACGCGGTGGCGGTCGAGGAGCGCTTCGGCCACTACGACACCGCCACCACCGGCCACGCCCAGTGCTGGGTGCACGCGGTCTCGCTCGGCGAGACGCGCGCCGCCGCCATCCTCATCGAGGAGCTGCGGCGCCAGTTCCCCGAGATTCCGATCCTGCTCACGCACGGCACCGCCACCGGCCGCGAGGAGGGCGCCAAGCTGCTGCGCGAGGGCGACACGCAGGTCTGGCAGCCCTGGGACACGCCGGGCGCCGTGGCGCGCTTCCTCGACCGCTTCCAGCCGCGCATCGGCGTGCTGATGGAAACCGAGGTCTGGCCCGAGATGGCCGCGGCCTGCGCCGAGCGTCGCATCCCGCTGGTGCTGGCCAATGCCCGGCTCAACGAGAAATCGCTGGCTTCGGCCGAGCGGCTGGGCTGGCTGGCACGGCCGGCCTATTCGGCGCTCAGCGCGGTCTGGGCCCAGACCGAGGCCGACGCGCACCGGCTGGTGTCGCTGGGCGCCAAGGTCTCGGGCATCTACGGCAACCTCAAGTTCGACGCCACGCCCGACGTGCGCCAGCTCCATGCAGCCGCCCGGCTGCGCGGCACGCTGCCCAAGCCGATCGTGGTGCTGGCCAGTTCGCGCGACGGCGAGGAACGCCTGCTGCTCGAGGTGCTGCGCCGCTTCGGCGCCACCGCGCCGGTGCCGCCCGAGCAGGGCGCGGTCCGCTCGATCTCGAAGCGGGTGCACGACGTGCAGTGGATGATCGTGCCGCGCCATCCGCAGCGTTTCGACGAGGTGGCCGCGCTGATCGAGGCCGAGGGCTTCGCCGTGGCGCGCCGCAGCGCCGCGGGCCAGCCGTCGGAGTCCGAGATCTGGCTCGGCGACTCGCTCGGCGAGATGGCGCTGTACTACGGCCTGGCCGACGTCGCGCTGCTCGGCGGCAGTTTCGAGCCCCTGGGCGGCCAGAACCTGATCGAGCCCGCGGCCTGCGGCTGCCCGGTCGTGATGGGGCCGTCGACCTTCAATTTCGCGGAAGCCGCGCAGCTCTCGCTCGCGGCCGGTGCCTCGCTGCGCGTGGAGACCATGGAGCAGGCCGTGACCAGCGCGCTCAAGCTGGTCGAGAACCGCGAGCGCCGCGAGGCGATGTCGCAGGCCGCGCAGGCTTTCTCGTCCTCCAATCGCGGCGCGGCCGAGCGCACGGCGGCTGCGGTGCTCGCGATCGCGATGGCGGCCGAGCCCGAGGAAGCGGTGGAGCCCGCGCTGGCCGACGAGCCCGCGAAGCCGCCGGTCCAGGCCGCGCAGCCCGCGCCGGAAGGTCCGCGCGAGCGCGCGGAACCGACGCTCGATTAGGGTTTCAGCGCCCCGGGTTCAGCACCGGCGGCGGAGGCGGTGCCACGGGGATCGCGGGCGGCGGCGGATTGAACGGCGCCACCGGCACCGGCGGCACCACCGGCACGCTGGGCCGCGCGGGCGGCACGGCCACGGCGTTCGGATCGGCCGGCGCGGTCGATGGGGCCGGCACCGCGGGCACGCTGCCGTTCTTCGCCAGCGTGGCGTTGATGGCGTCCATGTCGGCCACGCTCAGCGTGCCGTTGGCCTGGCGCAGCTTCAGGTTGCCCAGCAGCACGTTGTAGCGCGCCTGCGCGAGGTCGCGCTTGGTCTGGTAGAGCTGGCTCTGCGAATTGAGCACGTCGATGTTGATGCGCACGCCCACCTGGTAACCCAGGCGGTTGGCGTCGAGCGCGCTCTGGCTCGAGGCCTCGGCGGCCTCGAGCGCCTTGACCTGGCCCGCGCCCGAGACCAGCCCGAGGTAGGCCGCGCGCGTGGCCTGCGCCACGTTGCGGCGCGTGCCGTCGAGCACGCTGCGCGACTGGTCCTCGAGGGCCAGCGTTTCCTTGATGCGGTTCTCGGTCGCGAAGCCCGCGAACAGCGGCAGGTTGAAGGTCACGCCCACCGTGGCGGCGTTGATGCGCGTGCCCACGCTGCTGGTGCTGGTGCCGTTGGGGTTGCGCGTGACGTTGTAGCCGAGGTTGGCGTCCAGCGTGGGCTTGTGGCCGGCGCGCGCCTTCTCGATCTCGAGGCCCGCCACGTCGACGCCGAGCTGCGCCTGGCGGATCGCCGGATGCCCGGCGTCGGCCTGCGCCACCCAGGCCTCGATGTCGGCCGGCTGCGCGGTCGGCAGCACCACCGGCACCGCCAGCGGCACCGGCACGCTGCCGGGGCGGCCCACCAGCTGGTCGAGCACGATCTTCTTCACGCGCAGGTCGTTCTCGGCCGCGATCTCCTGCGCCACCACGAGGTCGTAGCGGGCCTGGGCCTCGCGCGAGTCGGTGATGGTGGAGGTGCCGACCTCGAAGTTGCGCTTGGCCGAGGCGAGCTGCTCGGACACGGCCGCCTTCTGCGCGCGCACCAGCGCCAGGCTGTCCTGGCTCGCGAGCACGTCGAAGTAGGCCTGGCTCACGCGCACGATCAGGTCCTGTTCGGCGATGGTGAACACCGACTGCGCGATCTCGGCCTGGCGCTTGCCCTGCTCCCAGGTGGCCCAGTTGGCGGGCCGGTACAGCGGCTGGGTGGCGTTGATGCCGATGTTCTGCTGCGTGAAGTCGCGCGAGGAACTGCCCTGCTGGTTGCCCGTGATGACGTCGATGTCGAGGTTGTTGCGGTTCACGCCCGCGCTGAGCCCGACGGCCGGCAGGATGCCGGCCCTGGCCTGCGCGGCGCGCGCCACGGTGGCGTCGTACTGGGCGCGCGCGCCCTGGTAGGTGGCATCGAAGCCACGCGCCGATTCATAGAGTTCGTTCAGTGTCTGGCCCTGGGCCGGCGATGCGAGCAGCGTGGCAAGAAGGCTTGCGATGGCTGCGGAAAGAGGCAGGAGCCGGGGCCTGGGAGGCATTGAAAGTCCTTGGGGGAGAAGAATCAGTAGCGCGGCACGGCGGGATCGTGCTGCGCGGACCAGGCGTCGATGCCGCCGGCCACGTTGGCCAGTTGCGCAAAGCCGTTCTGGTGCAGGAAGGCGGCCACGCGCTGGCTGCGGGCGCCGTGGTGGCACAGGCAGGCGATGCGCTGGTTCTCGTCGAGCTCGGACAGGCGCGCGGGGATCTCGTTCATCGGGATCGCCAGCAGCGTGAAGCCCGCCGGGGCGACGCTCGCGGTCTGCAGCTCCCAGGGCTCGCGGACGTCGAGCAGCACGGCGGGTGCGTCGGCGTCCTGTGCAAACCAGGCGGCGAGGTCGGCGGGGCGGACTTGATCGATCATGCGGTGGACCCGGATCAGAACGCGAAGCGCGACGGCTCGGGGAAGTTCAGGAGGCGCGGCGCCACCGTGTCCCAGGGCTGGATCGTGTCCCACTTGCTCTCGCTGGTGCGGGTCACGAAGTGGGCGCGCATCATGGGCTCGTCGCCGACGATCGCCGCCAGGCGGCCGCCGACCTTGAGCGAGCCGAGCAGGTTCTGCGGAATGCGCGCGACCGAGCCGCTGAGCACGATCACGTCGAAGCTCGGGCCGCTGGGCAGCGGCACGGCGCCGTCGGCATGGCGCACCTCGACGTTGGTCACGCCGTTCTGGCGCAGCGTCTCGGCGGCGCGGGCGGCCAGCTCGGGGTTGATTTCGAGCGACAGCACCTTGGCGGCGCGGGCGCCGAGCAGGGCGGCCATGAAGCCGGAGCCGGTGCCGATCTCGAGCACCGATTCGTGCTTCTGCACGTGCAGGTCCTGCAGCGTGCGGGCCTCGACCTTGGGCGACAGCATGAATTCGCCGGGCACCGAGCCGTCGAGCAGCGGCAGCTCCATGTCGAAGAAGGACAGCGCGCGGTGCGCCTCGGGCACGTAGTCCTCGCGGCGGATGGCCGCGAGCAGGTCGAGGATTTCCATATCCAGCACATCCCAGGGGCGGATCTGCTGTTCGATCATGTTGAAGCGCAAGCGCTCGAGGGTGGGGGCGGTGCTCATGGGTTTTCCTTCTGGGGGGCGGGTCAGGACAAACCTTCAATTTTAGGCGGCACCCGACGGGCCAGCGGCTTCGTCGGGTTCGGCCTGCGCCCGCGGCCGGGTGCTGAGGCCGTAGAGCACCGCGTCGGCCTGCGCCTCGATGTAGCGCAGGGGGTCGAAGTTGCCGCCCTCGTCGACGCAGAGGTTGGCCGAGTGCTTCCAGAGCATCAGGAAGATCATCGGCGCGACCACCGAGTAGATGGTGTGGTCGACGTCGACCGGCCGGAATTCGCCGCGGTCGATGCCGCGCTGGATGATGCGCCGGAGCAACGCATGGCCCGGCTGCACCACCTCCTGGCGGTAGAAAGCGGCCAGTTCGGGGAAATTGGCGCCCTCGCTCATCATCAGCTTGGTGAGGCCCGAGGCCTGGGTCAGGCCCACGCGCTCCCACCACACGCGCATGCAGTAGCGCAGCATCTGGGCCGTGGTGCCCTCGAAGGTCTCGAATTCCTGGTTCCACTCCGTGAAACGGCCGCCGAGGTTCTCGATGACCACGGCCTTGAACAGCTCTTCCTTGCTCGGAAAATAGAGGAACAGCGTGCCCTTGGAGACACCGGCGCGCACCGCCACTTCCTCCGAGCGGGTGGCGGCATAGCCCTTCTCGACGAACAGATCGAGGGCGGCCGCCAGCAGTTCGCCGGGGCGCGCCTCCTTGCGCCGTTCGCGCTTGGCGCGGACCGGGCAGATCTTGTCGGCAAGGAATCGGGGAGTGGGCATTGTTTAATGACTCGCGGGTTAGTAATGTAGTGAGCCGCATCGGATGCGTCAAGCCGCGACAATATCGGGTTCGCTTGTCAGTTCCTCAGGAGCCTTCCCATGTCCTCTTCGCCTTCCACCACCGAAACCATCGTGCTCGGCGGCGGCTGCTTCTGGTGCACCGAGGCGGTGTTCGACCGCGTGCAGGGGGTGGTCGACGTGGAATCGGGCTATGCGAACGGCCAGACGGTCAACCCCAGCTACGAGCAGGTCTGCACCGGCCGCACCGGCCACAACGAGGTCGTGAAACTGAGCTTCGACCCGGCGCAGATCGGCCTGCGCGAGATCCTCGAGATCTTCTTCGTGGTGCACGATCCCACGACGCTCAACCGCCAGGGCAACGACGTCGGCACCCAGTACCGCAGCGGCATCTACTACACGACCGAGGCGCAGAAGCAGGTGGCCGAGGAGGTCATCCGCGAGATCGAGGCCGGCAAGACCTACGCCTCGCCGGTGGTGACCGAGGTCAAGCCGCTCGACAACTACTCGACCGCCGAGGCCTACCACCAGGATTACTTCCTGAACCACCCGAACCAGGGCTACTGCGCCTTCGTCGTGGGACCGAAGGTCGAGAAGTTCCAGAAGACCTTCGCCGCGCGCGTGAAGAAGTGAAGAAGGACTGACCCTGCCGCTCCGGGCCGCCCTGGCCCGATTCCTGCCAGCTTTTCCCTCGTGCACACGCTTCGCCGTCCCGTCCCCGTTTCCGCCCGCGCGATGCTCGTCGTGCTGGCGGTGGCGCTGTGGCTGTCCGGCACGCTCGGGCTGATGCACCGCACGCTGCACGTGCCCGGCCTGCCCGCGCCGGCGGCCGCGGTCCAGGCACCCGCCGCGCAGGCCCATGTGCATCCGCATGGCATCGCCAGCCTGTTCGGGCTGCACACCGATGCCGAGTGCCGGCTCTACGACCAGCTCGCGCACGGCGCCAGCGCGCCCGGCGTGCCGCTGGTGGTGCTGCCGGTGCTGCTGCCCGCGGCCACCTTTGCCTGGCTGCAGGGCGAGGCGCTGGCGCGCTGGGTCGCGCTGTTCGACGCGCGCGGCCCGCCTCCGGCTCGCTGAATCCCCCGTTTCCGATTCGCCGCCACCCGTCGCGCACGGGTGGCCGGCGGTCGTTCATCGATTCAACGAGTTTTCATTCATGACCCCCCAATTCCGTCGCAACGCCATCGGCGCTGCCGTCCTCTCGCTCGCTTCGGCCGCGGCCCTGGCCCAGACCGCACCCGCCGATCCCTCGCCGAACCCGCAACCCACCACCAGCCTGCGCGAGATCACCGTCACCGGCAATCCGCTGGGCGCCAGCGACCTGATCGCGCCCACCACCACGCTCTCGGGCAATGAACTGCTGCTGCGCTCGCAGTCCACGCTGGGCCAGACGCTCGACAACATCCCCGGCGTCAGCAGCACCTACTTCGGCCCCAATGCCAGCCGCCCGATCATCCGCGGCCAGGACGGCGACCGCATCCGCATCCTGCAGAACGGCGGCGGCGCGCCCGACGCCTCGGCGCTGAGCTACGACCACGCGGTGCCGGTCGACGCGCTGGTCACCGAGCGCGTGGAGGTGCTGCGCGGCCCGTCGGCGCTGCAGTACGGCGGCAGCGCGGTCGGCGGCGTGGTCAACCTGATCGACAACCGCATCCCGAGCGAGCCGATCGAGGGCTTCGGCGGCCGTGCCGACCTCGGCTACGCCACCGGCAACCGCGAGAAGAACGGCGCCGTGATGCTCGAGGGCGGCAACGGCCGCTTCGCGCTGCATGCCGATGCCTTCAAGCGCGACTCGAGCGACGTCTCGGTGCCGATCGACCTGAACTGCGAGAAGCCCGGCTCGCCCTGGCGCGCGCGCAAGATCTGCAACTCGGCCAACGAGGCCCATGGCGGCGCGATCGGCGGCACGCTGTTCTTCGACCAGGGCTGGATCGGCGCCTCGGCCAGCACCTACCGCAGCAACTACGGCACCGTGGCCGAGGACGACGTGACCATCGCGATGAAGTCCGACCGCTACGCGATCGAGGGCGAGTGGCGCCCGGGCGGCATCATCCGCAGCGTCCACGCCAAGCTCAGCCACACCAACTACCGCCACACCGAGTTCGAGGGCGCCGAAGCCGGCACCACCTTCTCGAACATGAGCAACGACCTGCGCGTCGAGGTGCGGCACGAGAAGATCGGGCCGCTGGAAGGTCTGATGGGCTTCAGCGCCGAGACCAACCGCTTCGCCGCCGACGGCGAGGAGGCCTTCGCGCCGCACAGCCGCACGCGCTCGCGCGCGCTGTTCCTCTACGAGGAGATGGGGACCTCGTGGGGCAAGCTGAGCTTCGGCGCGCGCACCGAGCGCGTCACCGTGCGATCGCTCGGCTATCCCGACGATCCGAGCATCGACCGCTTCGCGATCGGCGAGCGCACCTTCAACCCGAACAGCGCCGCCTTCGGCGCCCTGGTCAACCTCGCGCCGCAGTGGCAGCTGACCTCGAACATCGCCTACACCGAGCGCGCGCCCAAGGACTACGAGCTGCTGGCCAACGGCCCGCACGTGGCCACGGCCGCGTGGGAGGTCGGCAACCCGAACCTCAGCAAGGAGCAATCGACCGGCTTCGACCTCGGCGCGCAATGGAAGTCGGGGCCGAACACGGCACGCGTCAACGCCTACGTCACGCGCTTTCGCAACTACATCGGCCTGACCGCCTCGGGCCGAACGCTCGACGGAGAGGGCCAGGTCGTGACCGATCCCGAGGTCACCGACACGCTGGCCGAGTACCTCTACAACGGCGTGCGCGCGCGCTTCACCGGCATCGAGGCCAGCGGCAACCTGCGCCTGCTGGGCAGCGACGGCTTCGCGCGCATGGCGGACGCCGGCACGCTCGACCTCGAGTGGCGCGGCGACCTGGTGCGCGCGAAGAACACCGACACCGGCGAACCGCTGCCGCGCATCGCGCCGCTGCGCCTGGGCGCCACGCTGGTTTACGGCAACGGCCCGTGGAGCGGCCGCGTCGGCTTCGACTACAACGCCGCGCAGCACCGCGTGCCCGGCGTCGGCGCGCGGGAGACCGATGCCTACACGCTGTGGAATGCCTCGATCGCCTACCGCATGAAGGTGCAGCGCGCCAACCTCACCTGGTATGCGCGCATCGACAACATCGGCAACAAGCTGGCCTACAGCCCGACCTCGATCCTGACGACGACGGTGTACCCGGCCGCGCCGCTGCCGGGACGCTCGCTGAAGGTGGGCGTGCGCGTGACCTTCTGAGCGTGCATGTGCCGCCCTTTCCCGCGGGGGAGGGCGGCAATCGCTCGGCTATCCTCGACCGGTGAATTCGTTCGTCATCTCATCCCTCCTGCCCGTCGTGCTGCTGATCGCGGCGGGCTACCTGGCCGGGAGGCGCCGCTGGATCGGCGGCAATGCGGTCAAGGACCTCTCCAATCTCATCTTCCTGCTGCTCGCGCCGGCGCTGCTGTTCCGCGCGATGAGCGGCGTGCATGTCGAGGAACTGCGCTTCAAGCCGGTGGCGGCCTACTTCATCGCCTCGGGGCTGCTGTTCGCGGCCACCTTGGCGCTGCGCGGCTTCAACCGCACGGGCGCGGTGCTCGCGCTCGCCAACACCTACAGCAACACCGTGATGATCGGCATCGTGCTGGTCGGCCTGGCCTATGGCGAGGCCGGCATGGTGGTGCTGCTGACCTTGATCTCGCTGCATTCGCTGGTGCTGATGACCAGCGCCACCGTGGTGCTCGAGCTCGCGGTGGCGCGCGAGCATGCAATGCTGGGCGGCACCGAGAAGCGCTCGATGCTGCGCACCGTGCTGCGCGCGCTGCGCAACGCCATCATCCATCCGGTGCCGCTGCCGATCATCGCGGGCCTGCTGTTCGCGCAGAGCGGCTGGGTCATGCCGCAGCCGGTCGACCGCACCATCGAGCTGCTGGGCCAGGCCTTCGGCCCGGTGGCGCTGGTGATGGTGGGCATCACGCTGGCGCTCACGCCGGTGGGGCGCCACTGGCGCAGTGCCCTGGTGCAGGCCGGCGTCAAGAACCTGCTGCATCCGCTGCTGGTGGCGATCATCGGCTGGGCGCTCGGCGTGCGCGGCATTCCGCTCATGGTGATGGTGGTCGCGGCCGCGCTGCCGATCGGCGCCAACGTGTTCCTGTTCTCGCAGCGCTACCGCAGCGCCGAGGACCTGGTGACCGCCAGCGTCGCGGTCTCCACGCTGCTCGCGCTGGTCACGCTCACGCTGGTGATGCTCTGGGTGCAGTGGCTGCCCTGACATCCGCCGCGGGCCACGCGAAACCGTAGCCCTTCGATCTTTCTCGCCGCCTCGTGCCCCCTATGCCGTTCGGCAGGGTGGCCGTTTGGCGAGATGTGGAGCGCCGCGCGCCGCTCTACATTTCCCCGCTGATGATTTGCCAGACGCGATCCATGCCCGTTGTTGCGATGGTGCTGGTCGCGACGGCGATCGCGCCGTGGCTGCTGCTGGGCGCGGCCACTCCGGCGGCGGCGCAGGCCAAGCCATGCCGCACGCCCTGTCTCGCCGTGCCCAGGCCGGAGGAAAAACCGGCGCCCGAACCGGCGAAGCCGCCGGCAGCGGTCGACCGGCCGAGCGAGAGGGCGGCCGCGCGGCCGTCGCCGAAGCCGCGCGCGCCGGCCGAGGCGCCGCCGGCCCGCGTGGCGGAACAGGAGGCCGACCGGCCCGCCCCCGCGCGCCGGCCGGCGCCGACGAAGCGCTGCACCGAGATAAAAA
>NZ_JBMDKG010000047.1:0-63044 GCF_057809595.1 Variovorax sp. FG153 | reverse complement strand
GCAGCGAAATCAAGGAGGAGCCGAAGGCGGGGGACATTCGCGGAGGGGAGTACCCGGTGCCCCGTGCATCCGCCCTGAATGACTTTATGACCGACCACATCCGAGAAAAACGCCCCAAAGGCTTCTGGCCCCTGGCCACCGTCTTCGCCCTCTTCGTGCTGTTCCTCTACGGCCCGATGATCACGATCTTCGTGCTGAGCTTCCAGCGCCCAGAGGGCGGCCTGACCTTCCCGCTGCGGGGCGTCTCGCTGCACTGGTTCCACAAGCTCGCCGAGGGCCTGGGCACGGTCGACATCGGCGCCGCGTTCCGGCGTTCGCTCGCGCTGGGCGCCGTGGTCATGGGCTTCACCGTCGTGCTCTCGGTGCTCGCGGGCCTCGCGTTCCGCAAGAAGCTCGCGGGCGGCAACACCCTGTTCTTCGTCACGGTCGCGAGCCTGATCATGCCGTCGATCATCATTTCGCTGGGCATCGGCCTGCAGTTCCGGCTGCTCGACAGCGGCATCAAGGCCCTGCTGACCGCCATGGACGCCACCACCCTGCTCGAGGGCTACGGCACCGCGCTCGGCCTGTTCAGCTCCGCCCTCGGCGCCCACCTCACCTGGACCCTGCCCTTCGGGCTGCTCATCATGTTCGCGGTCTTCAACCGCTTCAACCCGGCCTACGAGGAGGCCGCGCGCGACCTCGGCGCCACGCCCTGGCAGACCTTCCGCTTCGTCGTGCTGCCGCTGATCGGCCCCTCGATCGTGGGCATCGGCATGTTCGGCTTCACCCTCTCGTGGGACGAGATCGCGCGCACCTCGCAGGCCATCGGCGACGTCAACACCCTGCCGCTCGAGTTGCAGGGCCTGACCTCGACCGTGACCACCCCTTCGATCTATGCCCTCGGCACGGTGACCACCGTGGTGTCGCTGCTGGTCATGGCGGCGGCGCTGGGGGCGGCCGCGTTACTGCGGCGACGCTCCACCCGAAGGGGGTGACCGCTTTGGCGCCGCCCGACCTAAAATCGCGCCCCTACAAAAAAGCAAGACAGAGGCGGGCATGCTGGAAATCGACAAACTCAACGAACTCGCCGAAAGCCACGGCGAGCTGCGCCGTGGCAAGGGCATGGTCACGGGCACCATCGCCATCAGCCTCGCGGTGCTGTGCTTCCTCGGCGTGCTGGTGTTCCACTTCCCGCAGTACCTGAGCACGCCCGAGCTGCGCAAGAGCTACAACGTCGACCTCATGCGCTGGGTGCTGCTCGTCGCCATGGTGGTCTCGGGCGGCCTCTCGCTGGTCAACATCATCTTCAACCGCACGCGCTGGCTCTCGTCCTTCGCCTTCCTCTTGATCGTGCTGTCGGCCCTGCTCGGCGGCCACAAGGTCCCGGTCAACGACTTCGCCGACAACACCCCCTACATCGGCCTCGACTGGTTCATCCTCGACCTGCTCGGCTCCTCGCTGATCTTCATCTTCATCGAGAAGCTGTTCGCGCTGCGCAAGGACCAGCCCGTGTTCCGCGAGGAGTGGCAGACCGACTTCCACCACTTCGTGGTCAACCACATGATCGTGGGCTTCGTGCTGCTGGCCACCAACCTCATGGTGCACAAGCTGTTCGGCTGGGCCGCCAACGACGGCATTCGCGGCTGGGTCGGCAACCTGCCGTTCTGGGCCGGGCTGCTGCTGATCATCCTGGTGGCCGACCTGGTGCAGTACTGGACGCACCGCGCCTACCACGAGGTGCCGGTGCTGTGGCGGCTGCACGCGGTGCACCACAGCGTGAAGAGCATGGACTGGATGGCCGGCTCGCGCCAGCACATCCTCGAACTGCTGATCACGCGCACCCTGGTGCTGGCGCCGATCTACGTGCTGGGCTTCAGCAAGGAAGTGATCGACGCCTACATCGTGGTGGTGGGCTTCCAGGCGGTGTTCAACCACTGCAACGTGAGCGTGCGGCTCGGCCCGCTGCGCTACGTGATCGTGACGCCCAACTTCCACCACTGGCACCACAGCCAGGACCAGGAAGCGCTCGACAAGAACTACGCGGCGCACTACGCCTTCCTCGACTACCTGTTCGGCACCGCGGTGAAGAGCACCAGGCTCTGGCCCGAGAAATACGGCGTGCTCGGCGACTACGTGCCCAACGGCTTCTTCAAGCAGTTGAAGTTCCCGTTCGTCTGGAAGGGCTGATGCGCGCGTTCCGCCAGACCTGCGCGGCCCTCGCTGCCGCGGGCGCCGCCCTGCTGCTCGGGGCCTGCGCCACCCGTCTCGACCTGCCCTCGCAAGACAACGGCCTGCGCCTGCGGGTGCAGAGCTCGGTGATCGCGCCGGGCAACGGCGGCGAGCTGATCGCGGCCGATGCGCTGGAGCCCGGCGACATCCTGCTGACCTCGATCGCCACGGTGAACTCCTTCGGCATCCGGCTGGGCACCTTCTCGCCCGTGAGCCATGCGGTGCTCTACCTCGGCGACGGCCGGATCGCCGAGGCCGTGGGCAGCGGCGTGCGCGCGCGGGCGCTGGCCGAGGTGGTCGACGAGGAACAGATGGTCGTGGCCTTCCGCGTGCCCGGCGTGGACGCGGCCGGTGCCGAGCGCATGCGTGCCTGGGCGCTGTCGCAGGTCGGCGTGCGCTACAACACCGTGGGCGTGCTGCTCAACGCCCCCTTCGTGCTGAATCGCCGGCTGTGCGAGCTGCCGCTGATGCCGGGCGCGGTCAGCCACTATTGCATGAGCGGCATGGCCATGGTGCAGCTGGGCGCGAGCCGCGACGACCAGTTCTTCTGCTCGCAGTTCGTGCTCGAGGCCTACAACCGGGCCGGCCTGCCGATCACCAGCGCCGACCCGCGCTGGGTCAGCCCGGCCGACCTGCTGCACATGCGCGAGGGCGACGTGCCCTCGATCGCCGCCACCCAGCCGCTGCGCTACGTGGGCCACCTCAAGTACAACCCGCCGCCGGTGCTGGCGGCCGACGGGCCATGAGCGCCGCGCCGGGCCGCCCCAAGCAAGCTCGCACCGCAGTGCGAAGCACGGAGGTCCTTCAATGACCGAGGCCAAGCATTTCGACGCCGTGGTGATCGGCGCCGGCGCCGCCGGCCTGTTCTGCGCGGGCGTGGCCGGCCAGCGCGGGCTCAAGGTGCTGCTGCTCGACCACAGCGAGAAGGTGGGCGAGAAGATCCGCATCTCCGGCGGCGGCCGCGCCAATTTCACCAACCGCGACCTCGACGTGCGCGCGCCGCAGCGCCACTTCATCGGCGAGAACCCGAATTTCTGTCGCTCGGCGCTGTCGCGCTATGCGCCGCAGCAGTTCATCGAACTCGTGCAGAAGCACGGCATCGCCTTCCACGAGAAGCACAAGGGGCAGCTGTTCTGCGACGGCTCCTCGCAGCAGATCGTGGACATGCTGCTGGCCGAATGCGCGGCCGGCGGGGTCGAGCGCTGGCAGCCCTGCCGCATCGGCCAGATCACGTTCTCGGCCGAAAACGCAGATGGGGCGAGCGTCGGCAGCTATCGAATCGAGAGCAGCCGCGGGCCCATCGAAACGCCGAAGATCGTGGTCGCCACCGGCGGCCTGTCGATCCCCCAGATCGGCGCCAGCGACTTCGGCTACCGCATCGCCGAGCAGTTCGGCCTGCGCATGGTCGCGCCGCGCCCGGCGCTGGTGCCGCTGACCTTCGGCGGCGAGGCCTGGGCGCCCTATGCCGAACTGGCCGGGCTGGCGCTGCCGGTGCGCATCGAGACCGGGGCCAGGAAGGAGAAGATGGCCTTCCTGGAGGACCTGCTGTTCACCCACCGCGGCCTCTCGGGCCCGGCCGTGCTGCAGATCTCGAGCTACTGGAAGCCCGGCACGCCGCTCACGCTCGATTTCGCGCCCGGCGTGGACGTGGCCGCGGCCTTCGCCGAGGCCAAGCTGCGCTCGAGGAAGCGCATCGCCAACGAGCTCGCCGCCCTGGTGCCCTCGCGGCTGGCCGATGCCTGGGTCGGCCAGGACGGCGCGCTGCAGCGGCCGATCAACGAGGCCGCCGACCGCGCGCTGGCCGCGCTGGCCGAGCGCATCGCGCGCTGGCAGATCGTGCCCTCGGGCACCGAGGGCTACAAGAAGGCCGAGGTCACGGCCGGCGGCGTCGATACCCGGGACCTGTCGTCCCAGACGATGGAATCGAAACAGCCGGGCCTGTATTTCATCGGCGAAGTGGTCGATGTCACCGGCTGGCTCGGCGGCTACAACTTCCAATGGGCCTGGGCGAGTGCCCACGCCTGCGCAAACGCGCTATAATCGCCGGCTAACTTTGGCCTTCCCTCAACGGCCACACACTTTTTCTTGTTGAGGAACCCCGGCCTGGGGCTCTCGATCCTCCCCCGGCCAAATTTCAAATCAACGATTCCTGATGACCACCATCCGCGTTAAAGAAAACGAGCCCTTCGACGTCGCCCTGCGCCGTTTCAAGCGCACCATCGAAAAGCTCGGCCTGCTGACCGACCTGCGCGCCCGCGAGTTCTACGAAAAGCCGACCGCCGAGCGCAAGCGCAAGAAGGCAGCCGCCGTGAAGCGCCACTACAAGCGCGTTCGCAGCATGCAGCTGCCCAAGAAGCTGTACTGACGCACCCTGGCACCGGAGGCAGCGGCCGATTCGACAACACCGAACCCGCCGCCCTCCGCCCCGCCAACTGCCTTCCAGCCGCGCCAGGGAAACCTGCCGCGGCTTTGTTTTTTCCCGCAGGAGACCCCATGAGCCTCAAAGAACAGATCACCGAAGACATGAAGACCGCGATGCGCGCCAAGGACTCCGAGCGCCTGGGCACGATCCGGCTGCTGCTGGCCGCGCTCAAGCAGAAGGAAGTCGACGAGCGCGTCGAGCTCGACGACGCCATGGTCGTGGCCATCGTCGACAAGCTGGTGAAGCAGCGCAAGGACTCGGTCACCGCCTTCACCCAGGGCGGCCGCGCCGACCTGGCCGACAAGGAAGCGGCCGAGATCAAGGTGCTCGAGGTCTACCTGCCGCAGCGCATGGGCGCCGACGAGATCGCCGCCGAGGTCAAGGCCATCGTGGCCGAGCTCGGCGCCGCGGGCCCGGGCGACATGGGCAAGGTGATGGGCGCGGTCAAGACGCGCCTGGCCGGCAAGGCCGACATGGGCCTGGTGAGCGCCGCGGTCAAGGCCGCGCTGACCGGCGCCTGATCGCCATGACCGCCGGCACCGAGGCCGCCGCGATCCCGAAGGCCTGCGCCTGCCTGGTCGACGCGCGCGGCCGGCTGCTGGTGTTCCGCCATCCCGAGGACGGCAACATGCAGCTGCCCAAGGGCACCATCGAACCGGGCGAGTCGCCCGAGTTCGCGGTGCGGCGCGAACTGCTCGAGGAATCGGGCATCGACCATGCCGGCGCGCTGGTCTCGCTAGGCACCTTGCAGCGCGACTGCGAGGCCGGCGTCGAGGGCAACACCCACCGCCATCCGCAGCTGTGGCACCTGTTCCTGATGCACGCCGAAGGGCCGCTGCCCGAGCACTTCGACCATGTGGCCATGGGCAGTCCCGAGGAGGACGGCCTGGTGTTCTCGTTCAGCTGGCTGGCGCCCGAGGCACCGATCGACGGCTACGCCCTGCCCTACCGCCAGACCATCGAGCGGGTGCGCGCCGCGCTGGCGTCGACGCAGCCCGTCGCGGCCGGCTGAGGAAGGCTCCCGCTCATCCCATGGCCCGCACGGCCATGTAGGCGCCCAGCAGCCCCAGCCCGACCAGGAAGCAGCGCCTGAACACCGGCACCGGCAGCCGCTGGCGCAGCCAGGTGCCCAGCACCATGCCCGCGATCGCCGGCACCAGCATCAGCGCCGAACCGCCGAGCACCGCCAGCGGATAGCCGCCATTGCCCGCGAGCCCGATCGCCAGCACCACGGTCGAGGTGGTGAACGAAATCCCCATCGCCTGGATCAGCGCGTCGCGCTGGAAGCCCAGTGCCTGCAGGTAGGGCACGGCCGGCACCACGAACACCCCGGTCACGGCCGTCACCAGCCCGGTCGCGATGCCGACCAGCGGCCCGAGCCAGCGTTCGTGCGCGGGCGCCACCTTCAGCTGCCGCCCGGTCAGCCCCCACAGCGCATAGGCCACCAGCGCCACGCCGAGCGCCACCGAGGCCCAGGCGCCGGCCGGCACGCCCAGCCACCAGGCGCCGCCCAGCGTGCCCGCCACGATCCCGGCCTGCATGCCGCCGATGCGCCGCAGCACCGGCAGGAAGCTCGCGCGCGGTCCGGTCTGCCAGACGTTGGTGACCAGCGAGGGCACGATCAGCAGCGCCGCCGCCTGCACCGGGCGCATCCACAGCGCGAGCAGGCCCATCGACACCGTGGGCAGCCCGAGGCCGATCACGCCCTTGATCACGCCGGCCAGCAGGAAGACCGCCGCGGCGGCGATGCCGTGCCCCGCGAGGCCGGCCAGTTCGTTCGAGAAGGAGGAAGACGTCATCGGCGCGCAGTCTGCCGGCCGCGGCGCCGGCCGGGAATCCGGCATTCGCGCAGCGAGCCTCAGGCACAGACTGAGGCCGGCGTGCTACCTTGCGGGCTCACCATGCGATTCGATCTCACCGACCTGCGGCTCTTCCTCCACGTCGTCGAGGCCGGCAGCCTGACCGCCGGCGCGCAGCGCTCGCACATGACGCTGGCCTCGGCCAGCCAGCGCGTCCGCGGCATGGAGGATGCGCTCGGCACCCCGCTGCTCACGCGCCATGCCCAGGGCGTGCGCCCCACCGAGGCCGGCCGCACCCTGCTGCACCATGCGCGCGTGGTGCTGCAGCAGATGGAGCGGCTGCGCGGCGAGCTCGGCGAATACGGCCAGGGCCTCAAGGGCCATGTGCGCTTCCTCTGCGGCACCTCGGCGCTGACCGAGCACCTGCCCGAGGTGCTGGCGCGCTTCCTGGCGCAGCATCCGCGGGTGTCGATCGACCTCGAGGAACGGCCCAGCCCCGACACCGTGGAGGCGCTGCGCGCCGGGCTGTGCGACATCGGCATCGTCTCCGACGCCATCGACACCGAGGGCCTCGAATGCCATCCGTTCCGGCGCGACGACCTGGTGCTGGTGATGCCGCGCGGCCATGCGCTGGCCGGGCGCCGGCGCGTGAAGCTGGCCGAGGTGGTCGACAGCGAGTTCGTCGGCCTGCCCGCCGACAGCGCGCTGCAGCAGCTCGTGACCATGCATGCGCGCGCGCTCGGGCGCCACCTGTCCTACCGCGTGCGGGTGCGCAACTTCGAGGCCGTGTGCCGCATGGTCGAGCAGGGCATCGGCGTGGGCATCCTGCCGCAGACCGCGGCCGCGCGCTGCGCGCGTTCGATGAAGATCGCGCGCGCCTCGCTGGCCGACGCCTGGGCCGAGCGCACCTTGATGGCCTGCGTGCGCAATTCGGAGGAGCTGCCGCTGAACGCGCGGCGCATGCTCGCCTACCTGCTCGAACCCGTCGAGAAAGCCTAGGCCCCGCGCGTGACCGGCCGCCCCTGCGCCGCGCGCGCCGCCACGAAGGCCTCGAAGGCCTCGGCGCTGGTCTTGCGCGGGCGGTAGCCGAAACGCTCCTTCAGCGCGGTGTTCGACAGCACCGGCCGGTAGCGCAGGAAGTCGAGCTGCTCGGGCCCGTAGCGGCTCACGCCGAGCGCCGAGCCCACCGCCAGCGCCGTCTTCAGCACGCCCGCGGGAAAGTCGACGGTGCGCTTGCCCAGCCGCGCCGCGATCTCGTGGATCGGCAGCGCGCCATCGCCCGCGAGGTTGTAGCAGCCGGCCGGCGCGCCGCCCTCGAGCGCATGGGCGATGGCGCCGGTCACGTCCTCGTCCCAGACGAAGACGAAGGGACTCGCGCTGCCGCGGATCGCGATCAGCCGCCGCTTCTCGAACAGCGCCGTGATCTGGTTGTCGACGCGCTCGCCGAGGATGGTGCCGATGCGCAGCACCGTCTGCGCCAGCGAGGGGTGGCGCGCGCGCCAGTCGGCCAGCAGCTCCTCGACCTGGCGCTTGTGGTCGGCATAGGCGAACACCGCGTTGCCGCGCAGCGGCTGGCGCTCGTCGATCCAGGCCGGGTTGTCGGCGTGGTAGCCGTAGGCCGCGCCGCTCGACGACACCACGATGTGCGCGACCCGGTACATGGTGCAGGCCTTGAGCACGTTGCGCGTGCCGCCCACGTCGACCGAATGCTCGAAGTCGCGGTTCGAGTCCCTGCCCGGCGTGACGATCGAGGCCAGGTGCACCACGGTGTCGATGGCATGGTCGGCGAAGGCCTTGCCGATGCCGGCCTCGCGCACGTCCTGCGCCAGGTAGGCCACGCCCGGCAGCCGGCGCTCGCGCGGCACCTCGCGCACGTCGAGCGCCACCAGGCCCTCGAGCTGCCCATGGCCGAGCCTGGGCGCGAGCGCGGCCAGCACGCCGCGGCCCAGGAAGCCGTCGGCGCCCGTTACCAGCACGCGGCGCGCGGCGGCCGTCATGGCCGTGCGGGCCGGCGGCCCCACCAGCTCGCGAGCGCGAGGCCCGCGATGATGTCCCAGAAGCCCCAGACACCGGCCACCACGGCCATGCCGCCGAGCCCGCCGAAGAAGCTGAAGATCAGCACCAGCCCGAGCCCCGCGTTGCGGATGCCGACCTCGATCGCGACCGCGCGCCGGTCGTAGTCGGCCAGCCCCGACAACCGCGCGCAGATGTAGCCGGTGCCGAAGGCCAGCGCGTCGTGCAGCACCACGGCCAGCAGCACCAGCCCCACGTAGTCCAGGAAGTAGCGCCAGTTGCCCGCGATCGCGCCGACGATGAAGGCGATCAGCGCGAGGAAGCTCAGGATCCGCGCCGGCTTCTTGATGCGCGCCGTGAGCCCCGGCAGCCGGTGCGCGCATGCCACGCCGAGCACGAAGGGAATGCCGATGATCATCACGATGTGGCCCAGCATGTCGAGCGGATCGAGCGCGATGGTCTGGAGCAGCGGCGCGGCGGTCGGATGCAGCCCGCCCCAGAAGGCGAAGTTCAGCGGCATCAGCACGATCGACAGCGCGTTCGAGATCGCGGTCATCGACACCGACAGCGCCACGTTGCCGCCCGCGCGGTGCGTGAGGATCTGCGAGATGTTGCCGGGCGGGCAGCAGGCCACCAGGATCATGCCGAGCGCGATGCTCGGGGCCGGCTTCAGCAGCAACGTGAGCGCGAAGGTCACGGCCGGCAGCACGATGAACTGCGCGCCGATGCCCACCGCCATCGCGCCGGGCATGCGCGCCACGCGCTTGAAGTCCTCGATGCGCGTATCGAGCGCGATGCCGAACATCAGGAAGCCCAGCACCACGTTGAGCAGCACCAGCGAGGCCGGGTTGAAATGCAGGCGGATCTCGTCGACGGGCAGCATGGGGCGCGTGTCCTTTTTCGTCGGCTCAGGAAGGATCGGCCAGCGCCGCCGAGGCGGCGCGCACCGCGGCGCGGTAGGTGTCCTTGTGCACGTAGTAGGCCATGCGCTCGAGCTGCAGGTACTTGTAGCCGCCGGAGAGGTCGGGCGCAGGCCCCTTGGCGGCCGCGCGCAGCGCCGCGGCCTTGGGCGATCCCGCCGCCTGCGCGCGCAGGTAGCGCGCCACCAGCTCGGCCTGCTCGTAGCGCCCCTGCCAGCCGATGCCGCTGGCCTCGATCATGCCGAGCACCGCGAGGTTCTCGAAGCGCGGCGAGAAGATGTTGAGGTACAGCCGCGGCGCCATGCCCTGCCAGTCGAGCAGCGCGCGGTCGATGAACGGGTAGTGCAGCGCATAGCCGGTGGCGGTGAGGATCAGGTCGTAGTCGCGCGTGCCGCCGTCCTTGAAGTAGACGGTGTGGCCGGCCAGCCGCTCGACGTCGGCGCGCACCGCGATGTCGCCATGGCCGATGTGGTGCAGGATCAGCGAATTGACGATCGGATGCGACTCGTACATGCGGTAGTCGGGCTTCGGAAAGCCGAAGCGCGTGGGGTCGCCGGTGAACCACTGCAGCACCATGGCGTCCAGCCGCTGCTTGAGCCATGGCGGCAGCGGCTTGCTGCCGCCGAGCGTGTCGGCCGGCTTGCCGAACACGTACTTGGGCACGAAGTAATAGCCGCGCCGCACCGAGATGTCCACGCACTTCGCGTAGTGCACCGCGTCGACCGCGATGTCGCAGCCCGAGTTGCCCGCGCCCACGATCAGCACCCGCTTGCCCTTGAAGATCTCGGCATGCTTGTAGTCGCTGGTATGCAGCAGCTCGCCCTCGAAATAGCCGTCGAAGCGCGGATGCTTGGGCTCGGACAGCGTGCCGTTGGCGATCACCACGCCCTTGAATTCGAAGGTCTCCACGCCCTCCTCGCCATCGCCGTCGGCCGGGCCCACGCTCACCTGCCAGGTGGTGCCGGGCGCGTTGGAGGTGGGCTCCACGCGCAGCACGCGCGTACCGAAGCGGTAGTGCTCGCGCAGCCCGAAGCGGGTGGCGAAGTCGCTGAAGTAGCGGCGCAGCTCGCGGTGGCTCGGGTAGTCGGCCACCGTGTCGGGCATCGGGAATTCGCTGAACTCGGTGGTCCTCTTGCTCGAGATCAGGTGCGCCGAGTGATAGACCGTGGAGCGCGGGTTCTCGATGTCCCACAGCCCGCCCACGTCGCCGTGCGCCTCGAAACCCTGGAAGGGAATGCCGTGCTTCTGCAGGTTGCGGGCACCGGCGAGGCCCGAGGGGCCGGCGCCGATCAGCGCGATCTGTTCGTGGGTGGGCACTGTCGCTGTCACGTTGGCGGCGAGCCTTCCTTCGGCGTTGGCGGTGATGAAAAGGGTGGCAGCCCGGGGATCGGCGTGGCGCCGGCCTCGCCCGCGCGCGGCTTGCGCGGCTGGCCGCTCAAGAGCCGGTCATGCAGCGCCTCGGGCAGGCAGTCGAGCGCCTTCGAGAGCCAGCCGATGCGCCGCGGCAGCACGATGCGCTCGCGGCCCGCGGCCACCGCCGCGAGCGTGCGGCGCGCGGCCTCCTCGGGCTCGAGCAGCCCCGGCATCGCGAAGCGGTTGCCCGCGGTCAGCGCGGTGCGGATGTAGCCCGGGCTCACCGTGTGCACCCCGACGCCGCTGCCGCGCAGCTCGGCGCGCAGGCTCTCGAGGTAGCGGATCAGCCCGGCCTTGCTCGCGCAATAGGCGCCGTTGCCCGGCATGCCGCGCCAGCCCGCGATGCTGGCCATGCCGACCAGAGCGCCGCGCGCCTCGCCGCGCATCGCGGCCACGAAGGGCTGGAAGGTGGTCGCGGCGCCCAGCAGGTTGATCTCGAGCATGCGGCGCAGCACCGCGAGGTCCTCGGCCTGCGCGGTGTCGAAGCCGCCGGCCACGCCCGCGTTGGCGATCACCAGGTCGGGCGTACCGGCCCGGGCCATCCAGTCGACGGCCATGGCCTGCATCGCCACCGTGTCGGCCACGTCGGGCGTGTAGACCGCGCAGCGCCCGGGCGCCAGCGCCTCGAGCGCGCGCAGCCGTTCGCGGTCGAGCCCCACCAGCGCCACCTGCGTGCCGTCGGCGATCAGCCCGCGCGCCAAGGCCTGCCCCAGGCCGCCACAGGCGCCCGTCAGCACGGCATTGCGAAAGCGAGGGGGCATCGGGGAAGCGGGGCCTCGAAAAAAGATGCGCCCCAATGTAGCGGCGCGTTTTGCCGCGCCGCCCCGGCGTTTTCCCTTGCACGCCGGACAGCGGGATCGGACAGCCGAACGCAGAAGAAAGCCAAAAGAGCGCAGAGGTCGCAGAAAAAACCAATGAAATTTTCTTGGCTGTCCTTCTGCGACTTCTGCGCAACCTTCGCGCCCTCCGCGTTCGGCTGCCCGCTCCCGCCCCCCGCGCTCAAGCCTCCAGAGGAAATTCGATCTGGATCTTCACGTCCGTCGCCCGCCCCGCCGCCGCCTCCTCGAAGGCGCGGATGCCGTCCTCGAACGCGAAGGTGCGCGAGATGAAGGGCTTGACGTCGACCTGGCCCGAGGCGATCAGCGCGAGTGCGCGCGGGAAGATGTTGGCGTAGCGGAACACCGACTCGATGCGCAGCTCCTTCGCCTGGATCGCGACGATGTCGAAGGCCACCGGCGCCGGTGGAATGCCCACCAGCACCACGCAGCCGCCGGGGCAGGCCAGCTCGAAGATGCCCTCGAAGGCGCGCACGCTGCCGCTGGCCTCGAACACGGCGTTGGCGCCCCAGCCGTCGGTCAGCTCGCGCACCGCGTCGGCCAGCTGGCGCTCGCGGATGTTCACCGTGCTCACGGCCGGGTTGTTCGCGAACAGCGCGAGCTTCTCGGGCACCAGGTCGGCCAGGATCACGCGCGCCGCGCCGCCGGCGAGCGCGGCCAGCACGGTCATCGCGCCGATGGTGCCGGCGCCCACCACCACCGCCACGTCGCCGGGCTTGAGCGCGGCCTTCTTCGCGGCCTGCAGGCCGATCGCCAGCGGCTCGACGATCGCGCCCTCGGCGAAGCTCACGTTGTCGGGCAGGCGGAAGGTGAAGGCCGCCGGATGCACCACGTAGGGCGTGAGGCAGCCGTGGATCGGCGGCGTGGCCCAGAAGCGCACGGCCGGGTCGAGGTTGTAGATGCCTTCGCGCACGGCGCGCGAGTCGAGCTGCGGAATGCCCGGCTCCATGCAGACCCGGTCGCCGGGCCGCAGGTGCGTGACCTCGCTGCCGACCTCGGCCACCGTGCCCGAGGCCTCGTGGCCGAGGATCATCGGCTGGTCGACCACGTAGGGCCCGATGCCGCCGTGCTGGTAGTAGTGGACGTCGCTGCCGCAGACACCGACGGTGTGCATGCGGATCTTCACGTCGCGCGGGCCGACCGGCTGCGGCGGCAGCGCGATCTCGCGCAGCGCGAGTTCATGGGCTTTCTCGAGGACAAGGGCTTTCATGGAAGGTTCTTGCAAAGGGTCGATCGGGTATTCAGTGCAGCGCTTCGGCCGCGGCGCGCCGCAGCGAAGCACCGGTCTGCGCATCGAACAGGTGGAGCTGGGTCGCGTCGATGCCGAAGCGCACGCGCTCGCCGAGCCGCGGCGCCTGCGCCGAATGCACCAGCGCGGCGATCTCGCTGCCCGGGCTGTCGCCGATGCTCACGAGCACCTCGTTGCCCAGGTACTCCACCAGCTGCACCTGGCCCACGAAGGCGCCCGCGTCGTCGGGCCGCGCGAGCAGGTGAGCGGGCCGGATGCCGAGCGTGACGCGCTCGCGCCCCTCGAGCGCGAAGCGGCGCGCATCCACGCGCACCGTGCCGCCGTGCCCGCGCAGCACCGCGCCCTCGTCGCCGTGCGTCACCGTCATCTCGAACAGGTTCATCGGCGGCGTGCCGATGAAGCCGGCCACGAAGGCCGAGCGCGGGTTCTCGTAGATCTCGCGCGGCGAGCCCACCTGCTCGATGCGGCCGTCGCGCAGCAGCACGATGCGGTCGGCCAGGGTCATGGCCTCGTGCTGGTCGTGCGTGACATAGACCGTGGTGGTGCGCAGCGTCTGGTGCAGCCGCGCTATCTCCACGCGCATGTGGTTGCGCAGCTTGGCGTCGAGGTTCGACAGCGGCTCGTCGAACAGGAACACCTTGGGCGTCTTGATCATCGCGCGCGCGATCGCCACGCGCTGCTGCTGGCCGCCCGAGAGCTCGGTCGGCCGGCGCTCGAGGTAGCGCTCCAGGCCCAGCGTGTCCGACACCTCCTTGACGCGGCGCGCGATCTCGCTCTTCGGCACCTTCAGGCGCTTGAGCCCGAAGGCGATGTTGTCGCGCACGCTCATGTGCGGATAGAGCGCGTAGTTCTGGAACACCATCGCGATGCCGCGCTCCTGCGGCGGCAGGTCGTTGACGCGCGTGCCGCCGATCAGCAGCTCGCCGCCGCTGATGTCCTCCAGGCCCGCGAGCATGCGCAGGATGGTCGACTTGCCGCAGCCCGAGGGGCCGAGGAAGACGACGAACTCGTTGTCGCAGACGTCGAGGTCGAACTGGTGCACCACTTGCGTGTCGCCGTAGCGCTTGATGATCTTGTGACAGCTGATGGCGGACATGTTGTTGCGTCTCTCGGAAAGGGGATGCGCGGTCTTCATGCCGCGTCGCGCTTGCGCTTGAAGGCCGCGTTGAGGAAGCCGCTGAGCACGCCGATCATCAGGAGCGGCGGCAGCGACAGCAGGATCACGGAGGCATTCAGGATGCCCCAGGGCACGTCGCGCCCGAGCTGGCTCAGCTCCGAGGCCACGATGGGCAGCGTCTTGGCGTCCGAGGTGGTCAGCATCAGCGCGATCAGGAACTCGTTCCACACCAGCACGAAGCCGAAGGCGATGGCGCCGACCAGCGAGCGCGCGGCGATCGGCAGCGCCACCTTGAAGAA
This sequence comes from Variovorax sp. FG153, assembly GCF_057809595.1. Taxonomy (NCBI): domain Bacteria; kingdom Pseudomonadati; phylum Pseudomonadota; class Betaproteobacteria; order Burkholderiales; family Comamonadaceae; genus Variovorax; species Variovorax sp. FG153. The sequence continues at coordinate 48,765 of NZ_JBMDKG010000047.1, read as the reverse complement.
GATCGCGTAGGGGCCGTAGCCGTCGACGCGGCCGGCCTCCTCCACCTCCCGGGGCACCGCCTTGAAGGCCGGGATCGCGAGCCAGATCACGGTCGACAGCGTGAGCAGCGTGTAGGTCACGATCAGCGCGATGCGCGTGTCGTAGAGCTCGAGCTGCAGCCAGATCACCATCAGCGGGATCGCCACCGCCACCGGCGGCAGGAAACGCATCGACAGCACGAAGAACTGGATGTCGTCGGCGCGCCGCACCGGGTAGCGCGCCAGCGCATAGGCCGCGGGCAGGCCCAGCAGCGCGCCGATCAGCACGGCCGAGCCCACCACCACGAGCGAGTTGACGAGCCCCTGCGCCACCGCCTCGCGGCCCAGCACGTAGGCATAGTTCTCGAGCGTGGGCGTGAAGAGGAACTTCGGCGTCGCCGAGACGATGTCGACCCGGTTCTTGAACGAGTTGAGGAAGGTCCAGAGCACCGGCACCAGCGCCGAGAGCGCGGCGGCGGCGAGCACCAGCCGCGCCACCAGGGTGCCGAGGCCCAGGCGCCGGCGCGCGGCCGGGCGGACGGCGGGCGCATCGCCGGCGCGCAGCACGGGCGCGGCGGAAGTCGTGGCGGGGGTCATGCGGGCCGGGTCCATTTCCAGAGGTAGGTGAAGGCCACGGTCGAGGCCACCATCATCAGCACGGCCATGCTCGAGGCGTAGGAGATGCGGCCCGACTCGATGAAGCCCTGCGAGAAGGCGTACATGTCGAGGGTCTCGGTCGAGATGCCGGGGCCGCCGCGCGTCATCACGTAGATCAGGTCGAAGGCGCGCAGCGACTCGATCATCTTCACGAAAGCGAGGCTGATCAGCGGCGCGCGCAGCATCGGCAGCGCGACGAAGGCGTAGACCTCCCAGGGCTTCGCATGGTCCATGCGCGCCGCCTCGAAGGGCTGCGGCGGCAGGGTCTCGAGCAGCTTGAGCACGATCACCGCGAAGAACAGGCCCCACTGCCAGACGTCGACGAAGGCCACCGTGAGCAGCGCCGTGAGCGGCTGCGCCAGCAGGTCCAGCGGCTCGCCGGTGATCGCCTTGTAGGGCCAGGTCAAGAGGCCGAACAGCGGATGGAAGGCGAACTTCCAGACGAAGGCGGCCGACACGCGCGGCAGCAGCACCGGCACGATGAACAGCATGCACAGCAGGTTGCGCCAGCGCGGCGTGGCGCTCTGGAACAGCAGCACGCCGAGCAGCACCGCGAGCCCCATGGTGGCGCTCACGGTCAGCAGCTCCCAGGTCAGCGAGACGCCGACCGAGTTGAGGAAGCGCCGGTCCGAGAACAGCTGCAGGTAGTTGGAGAACCACACCCAGCCGATGTCGGACTGGCCGAGCTCGCGGTCCTGCAGCGACACGGCGATGGCGAACACGGTGGGCACCAGCGCCAGCACCGCGAGCACGAGCAGGCCGGGGCCGATGAAGACGAGCGGCAGTCGGGTCTTGTGAAGGGTCATCGCGGGACTCGCAAGGAACGCGGGGCCGGGCGGCTCACTTGCGGCGCCGCGCGATCAGCTGCTTGGCATAGCCGTCGAGCTCGTCGAGGCCGGCCTGGATGTCGGTGCGCGAGCCGGTGATCAGCTCCTCGAGGATGATCCCCCAGCGATCGCCGAGGTCGGGCCAGGCCGGGTCCTGCCAGAAGTTGACCGCGGTGAGCTTGCCGGTGTCGGCCAGCGCCTTGCCGAGGTCGGCGCCGTAGCGCTTCGCGAACTCGGGACTGCCCAGCACGCTGGTGCGGTTCAGCTCGCCGAACTGGCCCTCGGCGAGGCGGCGCTGCTCGTTCTTCTTCGAGGTGGCCCAGGCGATGAAGAGGCCGGCGCACTTCTTCGCCTCCTCGCTCTTGTTGGCCTTGGCGCCGATCGCCAGGCCGTGGCCGTAGCCGCCGCCGGTCAGCGGCGCTGGCGGCGTGGCATAGGCGATCTTGCCGATCACGGTCGACATCTTGGGATCGAGCGCGTTGCCCGCGAGCGGCGTCGACTCGACCAGCAGCGCCACCTTGCCCGCGAGGAAGGCGCCGGTGGCCTCGTCCCAGCCGCCGGTCTTGGTGCCGGGCGCCGAGTACTTGAAGAGCTCGAGGTAGGTCTGCGTGGCCTTGAGCGCGGCGGGCGAGTCGAACACCGGCTTGTCGCCGTCGAACCACTGGCCGCCATAGCCGCGGAAGTACGGCATCCAGCGCCACACGTTCGCGCCCGAGCCGCGCTGGCCGCGCAGTGCCACGCCGTAGACGCCGTTGGCCGGGTCGTTGAGCTTCTTCGCGGCGGCCACGAATTCCTCGAGCGTGGCCGGTGGCTTGATGCCGGCCTTCTCGAGCAGGTCCTTGCGGTAGACCATCAGGTCGCCGCCGCCGGTCAGCGGCGCGAACCAGGCCTCGCCCGCATAGGTGGCGACCTTCTGGCGGCCCGGGTCGAAGTCGGCGTAGTCGTAGTCGGCCGGGTAGTACTTCGCGAGCGGCACGATCCACTTCGACTGCGCGAACAGCGGCACGTTGGCCTCGTCCACGTAGTAGACGTGGTACTTGCCCACGGTCGAGGCATCGGCGCGCGTCTTGGTGCGGCGGTCGTTCTCGTTGAGGTTGTCAATGCTGAACGAGGCGCCGGCCAGGACCTTGAACTCGTCCTTGTACTTTTCGAGCAAGGTCAGGCCGTCACGCGGCTGCGCCAGCACCCGCACGTCCTCCTTGCACATCGCGCCCTGCGCCAGCGCGGCACCAGCGGCACCGGTCGCCAGCAGCGCCACGAGCAGCGTGCGGACGCGGGCGCGCCTCCCTGCGGATTCCTTGAACATCGCTTGTCTCCGTTGAACTTGTTGCGGATCGCCGGCCGAAGCCGGGGAACAAGCCCGCCGTGCCGGGCGCCCTGTTTCGGGGACAGCGCGACGGTGGCGGGACGGGGTGAAGCGTATGCAGCGGCTCAGCGGCGCCGCGTACCCCCCAAACGGGGTACTGGTACTTTCATGACCAGGCCGACTGGGGTTTTACCGGGGTCGTGGGCGGGTAGTGGACGGTGCGCAGCCCGAAGCGCTCCTGCGCCTGCTGGCGGTAGGCGCTGGGTGTCATGCCCTTGTGCTGCAGGAAGCGGCGGTTGAAGTTCGCGATGTTGAAGAAGCCGACCTCGTAGCAGATGTCGCTGACCAGTCGGTCCGAGGTCTGCAGCATCTGGCAGGCCTTGGCGATGCGCAGCCGGGTCACGAACTCGGTGAAGGTGCTGCCCATCTGGCGGTGGAAGTAGCGCGAGAAGCTGCTCTCGGCCATGTTCGCGATGGCGCTGACCGAGGCCAGCGAGATCTCCTCGGCCAGGTGCTCGTCGAGGTGGTCGAGCACGCGGCGCATGCGCGTGCTGGTGGCGGGGTCGCCGTCGGAGGGCTCGTCCTCGCTCGAGATCAGGCGCCAGTCCTCCCAGCGCGCGAGCTCGTGCAGCAGGCCGATGAACTCCGCCAGCCGCGCCATGCCCTCGTGCGCCTGCACGCGCTGGAAGCGCTCGCGCGCCACCTCGCCGATGCCGAAGAACTCGATGCCGCGGCGCGCGCGGTCGAGCATCGGCAGCACCGCGTCGATCTCGGGGAACAGCGCCGAGCCCTTGCGCAGCGGCTCCTCGCGGAAGTGGATCACCATGCTGCGGTCGGCGATGCCCTCGGCCGGCACGTCGTCGGAGATCCAGGTGTGCGGCAGCCGCGAGCCCACCAGCGCCACGTAGCCGGGCTCGAAGCGGCCGATGTGGTTGCCCACGAAGGCCTGGCCGGTGGTGCGGTTGATGATCTGCAGCTCGTACTCGTCGTGGTAGTGCCAGCAGTCGAAGGGCCAGGGCACGCCGTGCTGCAGGCAGCGCACGGTGCCGCCGCCTGCGGGCTCGAAGCCCAGGCGCGGGTCGCGCAGCAGTTCGTGTTCGAGTTCGGGTTTGCGGGCGGCGCGCTGGGGTCGGTTCATCGTTCGTTGTCTCCCTGCCATCAGGCCGCCAACCGGATGCCGCGACCGCGGCGCCCATTCCCCGGGGGATCAGGCGCCAGCGACCTTCATGCGGTTGACCAGCAGCGAGCCCGTCGTCTTGGCGCCGAAAGTGTAAGCATCGGCCCCGATGGCTTCAATCCCCATCAGCATGTCCTTGAGGTTGCCGGCGATGGTGATCTCCTCCACCGGGAACGCGATGCGGCCCTTCTCGACCCAGAAGCCGCTGGCGCCGCGCGAGTAGTCGCCGGTCACGTAGTTCACGCCCTGCCCCATCAGCTCGATGACGAACAGGCCGGTGCCCAGCTTCTGCAGCATGGCGTCGAGGTCGTCGCCGGCCTGCGTGAGGCGCGAGCTCAGCACCAGGTTGTGCGAGCCGCCGGCATTGCCGGTGGTCTTCATGCCGAGCTTGCGCGCCGAGTAGGTCGAGAGGAAATAGCCCTCGAGCCGGCCCGCGTCGACCACCTTGCGCGCGCGGGTGACCACGCCCTCGTCGTCGAAGGGCGAGCTGCCCTTGCCGCGCAGCACGTGCGGGTCTTCGCTCACGTCGACGTGCGAGGGCAGCACGGGCTTGCCGAGCGAGTCGAGCAGGAAGGTGCTCTTGCGGTAGAGCGCGCCGCCGCTGGTGGCCTGCACGAGCCCGCCGAGCAGGCCCGCGGCCAGCGGCGACTCGAACAGCACCGGGCATTCCACGGTCTTGATCTTGCGCGACTTCAGGCGGCTCAGCGCGCGCTCGGCGGCGTAGCGGCCCACGGCCTGCGGGCTCGCGAGCTCGTCGGCCGAGCGCATCGAGCTGTACCAGGCGTCGCGCTGCATGTTGTCGCCCTTGCCGGCGATCGGCGCCACCGAGATCGAATGGCGCGAACTCGCGTAGCCGCCGCGGAAACCGTGGGTGTGGGCGCTGAAGAAGTGGCTCTGCTGGGCCGAGACGCCCGCGCCTTCGCTGTTGGTGATGCGCTTGTCGGTCGACAGCGCGGCCGCCTCGCACTCGAGCGCCAGCTTCGCGGCCTGCTCGCTCGTCACCGCCCAGGGGTGGAACAGGTCGAGGTCGGGATGCTCCTTGGCGATGTCGGCCTCGTCGGGCAGGCCGCTGACCGGGTCCTCGGCCGTGAAGCGCGCGATGTCGTAGGCCGCCTGCACGGTCTGGGCGATGGCCGCCTCGGAGAAGTCGGAGGTGCTGGCATTGCCGCGCCGGTGGCCGACGTAGACGGTGACGCCCAGCGACTTGTCGCGGTTGCGCTCGACGTTCTCGAGTTCGCCCTTGCGCACCGAGACGCTGAGGCCGCAGCCCTCGGAAGCTTCGGCCCCCGCGTTGGTGGCCCCCAGCTTCTTGGCATGGGCCAGGGCCGAATCGACCAGGTTTTCGAAGAAGGAGCGGCTGTAGGCGAAGCCGGAGTCGGCGCGCGAGGAAGAGGTCGTCATGTGGGTGGCTATGATACTTGCGCCCCCCGTTCCCCGTTTGGCACCGTTTTCCCCTCGGTCCCGCCGCGTTGCACCGCCGCGCGGCGCGGCACAGAATCCATCCCCATGTCCCGCAAACCCAAAAAAGGCTACTTCGTCCGCGGCCAGTTCGTCGCCGAAGGCAGCGAACTCGACCTGGAGCTCAAGCGCGAGCTCAAGGGCACCGACGACGCCAGCCGCACCGACCTCAAGCGCGAGAGCGCCGAACTGCAGAAGCTCGGCGAAGAGCTCATGACCCTGCGCGCCGCGCTGTTCGACGCGCTGCCGCTCGACGAGAAGCTGGTCGAGGCGATCCGCGAGGCCAAGCGCATCACCAACTTCGAGGGCAAGCGCCGCCAGATGCAGTTCATCGGCAAGCTGATGCGCAAGCTCGACGAGCCCACGCTCGAGGCCGTGCGCGCCGCGCTGGCCGAGCAGTCCAGCGGCCCGGCCGCCGAGACCGCGCTGCTGCACGAGGCGGAGCGCTGGCGCGATCGCCTGATCGCCGACGACGATGCGCTCGGCGGCTGGATCGAGACCCACCCGGCCACCGATGCCCAGCAGCTGCGCGCCCTCGTGCGCCAGGCGCGCAAGGACATCAAGGCCGGCCCGGCCGGCGAGGCGCCGCGCCAGGGCAAGGCCTACCGCGAGGTGTTCCAGCTCGTGCGCGAGCAGCTCGCGGTGCATGGCGGCGACGACCATGCGGCGGCCGCGGCGGCGCAGGACCGCGAGGAGGACGCATGAGCGATTTCGATCCCGTACGCATCGGCATCGTCTCGATCAGCGACCGCGCCTCGAGCGGCGCCTATGAAGACAAGGGCCTGCCCGCGCTGCAGGACTGGCTGCGCCGCGCGCTCAAGAATCCGATCGACTTCGAGCCCCGGCTGATCCCCGACGAGGCACCCGGCATCAGCGCCGCGCTGATCGAGCTGGTCGACGCCGGCTGCTCGCTGGTGCTGACCACCGGCGGCACCGGCCCCGCGCTGCGCGACGTGACGCCCGAGGCCACGCTGGCCGTGGCCCACAAGGAGATGCCGGGCTTCGGCGAGCAGATGCGCCAGATCAGCCTGCGCTTCGTGCCGACCGCGATCCTCTCGCGCCAGGTCGCGGTGATCCGCGACAGGAGCCTGATCATCAACCTGCCGGGACAGCCCAAGTCGATCGCGGAAACGCTCGAGGGCCTGAAGGACGCCGAGGGCACGCAGCTCGTGCCCGGCATCTTCGCGGCCGTGCCCTACTGCATCGACCTGATCGGCGGGCCCTACCTCGAGACCGACGACACGGTCTGCAAGGCCTTCCGCCCGAAGTCGGCGATCCGGCCCGCGCGCTGAAGCTTCAGGGCTGGACCGCCGCGCCCCGGGCCTCGACCTCCTTGAGGCAGGCCTGCACCGCGGCATTCGACGCCTGCTCGTAGCAGCGCGAGGCGGCCGCACGCAGCTGCTTCTGCTGCTCGCGGCGCTGCTGCGCGTTGTCGAGCTGCCAGGTCATGAGCCATTGCATGGCCAGCGCCAGCGCGATGCCGAAGCCGATGGCGGCGCCGACCACCGTCGAGCGCCAGGTCCTCGTGGGGGACGCGGAATCCGCGGGCACCGATGCCGCGTCGAAGGCCATCGGCGAATGCGAGGGTGCGTCGCTTCTGCGGCGCCGCGGCTCGCGGGCGGCGGCCTCGATGGAAGGCGAATAAGACTGGCGGTGGCTGCGGCTCATCGGTCCTGTGTGCTGTGATTCGCGGCGGATTGTGCGCCATCCGCGAGTCACGGACTGCTCAGGCGCCGAAGCCGTGCGTCTCCCCCGCCTGCTCGCAAGGCACGCGCTCGGCCTGCACGGTCGAATGGTGGATATCGAAGCGCTCGGCCAGCAGCGCGCGCAACCGCTGCACCAGCGGCGCGAGGTCGTCGATACCGGGCGCGCTCACCACGTGCACGCTGAGGCTCACCTTGCCGCTGGACAGCGCCCACACGTGCAGGTCGTGCAGGCTGGCCACGCCCTCGCTCGCGAGCAGCGCGCGCTCCAACTCGGGCAAGTCGACCTCGTCGGGCACGCCCTCGAGCAGCACGTTGAGGCTCTCGCGCAGCAGGCGCCAGGTGCGCGGCAGCACCCACAGGCCGATGGCCACCGCGATCAGCGAATCGACCCAGGCCCAGCCGGTGAAGCGGATCACCAGGGCGCCGACGATCACGCCCACCGAGCCCAGCATGTCGGCCCAGACCTCGAGGTAGGCGCCCTTGACGTTGAGGCTCCTGTCCTTGCCGCTGGCCAGCAGGCGCATGCCGATCAGGTTGACGACCAGCCCGCCCGCGGCCACGAGCAGCATCATGGTCGACTGGATCTCGGCCGGCGCCGCGATGCGCCGCCAGGCCTCGTAGAGCACGTAGATCGCCACCAGGAACAGCAGCACCGCGTTGAGCACCGCCGCGAGGATCTCGAAGCGGTGGTAGCCGAAGGTGCGGCGCCGGTCGGCCGGCCGCCGGCCGATGCGGATGGCGGCCAGCGAGATCGCCAGCGCCACCGTGTCGGTGAACATGTGGGCGGCATCGGACAGCAGCGCGAGGCTGCCCGAGACCAGCCCGCCGACCACCTCCGCCACGAGGTAGGTCGAGGTCAGCAGCAGCGCCCAGCGCAGTGCCTTCTCGTTGGCGCCGGCGCCGTGCGAATGCTCATGGGCCATGGGATGCCTGCGGTTCGGGGTCGATGGGCGCGCCCTGCCGACGTTCCAGCAGCGCCGCTTCGTCCTCCTCGTCGTCGCGCCGGTGCGCGATCCGGTAGAGCAGCGGCAGCACCAGCAGCGTGAGCGCGGTCGAGGACAGGATACCGCCGATCACCACCGTGGCCAACGGCCGCTGCACCTCGGCGCCGGTGCCGGTGGCGATGGCCATCGGCACGAAGCCCAGCGAGGCCACCAGCGCGGTCATCAGCACCGGCCGCAGCCGGGTCAGCGCGCCCTCGCGGATCGCGGCATCGAGCGGCAGGCCGCCCTCGCGCAGGTTGCGGATGAAGGACAGCATCACCAGCCCGTTGAGCACCGCCACGCCCGACAGCGCGATGAAGCCCACCGCGGCCGAGATCGACAGCGGGATGTCGCGCAGCCACAGCGCCACGATGCCGCCGGTGAGCGCGAACGGGATGCCGGTGAAGACCAGCAGGCCGTCCTTGAGGTTGCCGAACATCGCGAACAGCAGCACGAACACCAGCATCAGCGACACCGGCACCACGATCTGCAGCCGCTTCGTCGCCGACTCGAGGTTCTCGTACTGGCCGCCCCAGTCGGTCCAGTAGCCCACGGGGATGCGCACCGACTGCATCGCCTGCTCGGCCTCGGCCACGAAGGAGCCGAGGTCGCGCCCGCGCACGTTGGCGCTGACCACGATGCGGCGCTTGCCGTCCTCGCGGCTGACCTGGTTGGGGCCGGGCGCGACCGACAAGGTGGCGACCTCGCCGAGCGGGATGAAGCTCAGCCGCTGGCCCTCGGGCGCGGCGCCGGTGGCGCCCTGCACCGTGCTGCCGGCAACGCCCGTGGGCGCGGCCGTGCCGCGCGGCAGCGCGATCGGCAGCCGCTGGATCGCCTCCAGGTCGGTGCGCAGGTTCTCGGGCAGGCGCACCACGATGCCGAAGCGCCGGTCGCCGTCGAACAGGGTGCCGGCCTCGCGGCCGCCGACCGCGGTCGAGATCGCGTCCTGCACGTCGCCCACGTTGAGGCCGTAGCGCGCGGTCTTGCCGCGGTCGATCTCCACCGTGAGCATCGGCAGGCCCGTGGTCTGCTCGACCTTGACCTCGGCCGCGCCTGCGATGCCGTTGAGCACGCCGGCCACCTGCGCGGCGGTCTTCTCGAGCACCGCCATGTCGTCGCCGAAGATCTTCACCGCCACGTCGCTGCGCACGCCCGAGATCAGCTCGTTGAAGCGCAGCTGGATCGGCTGCGAGAACTCGTAGTTGTTGCCCGGCAGCTTCTCGACCTCCTCCTGCACCGCCACCAGCAGCTCGGCGCGGCTGCGCTTGGGCGTGGGCCATTCGCTCTCGGGCTTGAGCATGATGTAGCCGTCGGAGATGTTCGGCGGCATCGGGTCGGAGGCGATCTCGGCCGTGCCGGTGCGCGCGAACACGCGCTCGATCTCGGGGAACTTGGCCTTCAGCGTGCGCTCGAGCTGCTGCTGCATCTCGACCGACTGCGTGAGGCTGGTGCCCGGGATGCGCAGCGCCTGGATCGCGAAGTCGCCCTCGCTGAGGCTGGGCACGAACTCGGTGCCCAGGCGCGTGGCCAAGAGGCCCGAGAGCACCACCGCCACCGAGGCCAGCGTGATCACCAGCGGCTTGGCGTTCATCACGCGCGCCAGCAGCGGCTCGTAGGCGCGGCGCGCCCAGGTCATCAGCCGGTTCTCCTTCTCGCCGACCTTGCTGCCGATGAACAGCGCCACGGCCGCCGGAATGAAGGTGATCGACAGGATCATCGCGCCCAGCAGCGCGATCACCACCGTGAAGGCCATCGGGTGGAACAGCTTCCCCTCGACGCCGGTGAGCGCGAAGATCGGCAGGTACACGATCATGATGATGAGCTGGCCGAACAGCAGCGGCCGGCGCGCCTCCTGCGAGGCCGCGAAGACCTCGTGGAAGCGTTCGCTGCGCGTGAGCGGCCGGCCCTTGTGGGCCTGCGCATGGGCCAGGCGCCGCACGCAGTTCTCCACGATCACCACTGCGCCGTCGATGATGATGCCGAAGTCCAGCGCGCCCAGGCTCATGAGGTTGGCGCTGATGCGCTGGTTCACCATGCCGGTGAAGGTGAACAGCATCGACAGCGGGATCACCAGCGCGGTGATGACGGCCGCTCGGATGTTGCCGAGGAACAGGAACAGGATCGCGATCACCAGCACCGCGCCCTCGAGCAGGTTCTTCTTCACCGTGGCGATGGCCTTGTCGACCAGCACCGTGCGGTCGTACACCGTCACCGCCTTCACGCCCTCGGGCAGGGTGCGGTTGATCTCCTGCATCTTGCGGTCGACCGCCTGCGAGACGCTGCGGCTGTTCTCGCCGATCAGCATGAACACCGTGCCCAGCACCACCTCGCGGCCGTTGTCGGTGGCGGCGCCCGTGCGCAGCTCCTGGCCGATGCCGACCTGCGCCACGTCGGACACGCGCAGCGGCACGCCCTGCGCGTTGCCGAGGATCACGTTGCCGATGTCCTCGACCGACTTCACCTGGCCCGGCGCGCGGATCAGGTACTGCTCGCCGCGCTTCTCGATGTAGCCCGCGCCCACGTTGGCGTTGTTGCGGTCGAGCGCGGTCACGATGTCGGTCATCGTGAGGCCGTGCGCGAGCAGCTTGGCGGGATCGGGCGCGATCTGGAACTCCTTGGCGTAGCCGCCGATGGAGTTGATCTCGGTCACGCCCGGCACGTTGCGCAGCTGCGGCTTGATGATCCAGTCCTGGATCTCGCGCAGGTCGGTCGACGTGTAGGGCTGGCCGTCGGGCCGCTTCGCGCCCTCTTCCGTCTCCACGGTCCAGAGGTAGATCTCGCCCAGGCCGGTGGAGATCGGCCCCACCACCGGCGAGATCCCCTCGGGCATCTTCTCGCGCGCCGACTGGATGCGCTCGTTGACGAGCTGGCGCGCGAAGTAGATGTCGGTGCCGTCCTTGAAGATCACGGTCACCTGCGACAGGCCGTAGCGCGACAGCGAGCGCGTCTGCTGCAGGCCCGGCAGGCCGGCCATCACGGTCTCGATCGGGTAGGTCACGCGCTGCTCGGTCTCCAGCGGCGAGTAGCCGGGCGCGGCGGTGTTGATCTGCACCTGCACGTTGGTGATGTCGGGCACCGCGTCGATGGGCAGCTTCTGGTAGCTGAACACGCCGAGCGCGGCCATGCCCAGCACCGCGAGCAGCACCAGCCAGCGCTGCTCGATGGCGAATCGGATCACACGTTCGAACATCGTGCGTCCTCAGTGGGTGTGGGTCGCAGAGGCCTTGCCCTGCTGCGACTTGACGACGAAGCTGCCCGCGGCGGCATAGGCCTGGCCCGGCTTCAGGCCGCCCGTGATCTCGATGCGCTTTCCGTCGCTGCGACCGGTCTGCACGGCCTGCGGCATGAAGCCGCCGGGCACGCGCAGGAACACGGTGGGCTTGTCCTCCACGCTCTGCACCGCCTCGGCCGACACCGTGACCGGCGCCTGCAGCTCGGAGGCCACCAGCTCGACGTTGACGAACAGCCCCGGGCGCCACACGCGCTGCGGGTTGTTGAGCGTCACGCGCGCGGTCGCGGTGCGCGTCTGCGCGCCGAGCAGCGCGCCCACGTACGAGACCTTGCCCTGCGCCACCTGGTCGAAGGCGGTGGAACGGATGTTGACCGTCTCGCCGGTGCGCACCAGCGGCAGGTGCTGCGCGGGCACGCTGATCTCGGCCCAGACGGTGGACAGGTCGGAGACGGTGAAGACGTTGGCGTCTTCCTTCACCGATTCGCCGAGCGAGATGTGCTTCTCGACCACCAGCCCGTCGAAGGGCGCGCGCAGCTCGTAGCGGCCCAGCGCGCCGCCGCCCGAGCCCGGCACGGCGCCGAGCGCCAGCAGCTTCTGGTTGGCGTTGGCGACCGCGATCTGCGCCTCCTGCATCGCCTGCTGCGCCTGCAGGTAGTCCTGCTGCGGCGAGATCTTCTCCTCCCACAGCTTCTTTTCGCGCTCATAGGTGCTGCGCGCCAGCTCGAGCCGGCGCTGCGCCGACTGCAGCTCGCTGCGCTGCTCCGACAGCGCCGGGCTCGAGATCACCGCCAGCACCTGGCCGCGCCGGACCTCCTGCCCGAGGTTGGCGGGCACGCTGTCGACCACGCCCGGCACGCGCGGCACCACGTGCGCCGTGCGGTCCTCGTTGAAGCGGATCTCGCCCGGCAGTTGCAGCGCGGTGCGGATGTTCGCGGGGCCGGTGGTCTCGATCGCCACGCCGGCGGCCTTGATCTGGGCCTCGGTGAAGGCGATCCTGCGGTCCTCGCCCTCGTGCCCGCCGGCGGCGGCCTTGGGTTCGGCCTTGGTCTCGCCCTTCGCTTCGCCTTTTGCTTCGCCCTTGGCCTCCTCCTTGGCCCCGTGCCCGTGGCCGTCGTCGCCGGCCGCGGCCTTCTTCTCGCCCTTGCCCTCCTCCTCGTGGTGCTCGCCATCGGCATGGCCCTTCGCCTCCTCGTGGTCATGGCCATGGCCGGCGGCCTCCTTGCCGCTCTCGTGGTGCTCCTCGTCGGCATGCGCGGCCGACTCGGCGTGGCCGCCGGCGGGCTTCGACGGTCCTCCGGTGCGCAGGATCAGCGCGCCGACGACCAGCCCCGCGGCCAGTACGACGGCGATCGCGATCCATTGCTTGCGGCCCACGGCGGGCGCGGCGTTCTTGCGTTCTTGTTCGATGCTCATGGGAAACCTCAGCGGGTGACAGCGGAATGGGGGGTGGCGGCGGGAATGGCGGCCACGGGGGCCGGGGTGGCGAGGTCGTCGGACAGGCCCTCGGTGCCGAGCAGCCGGTCGAGCTCGCCCGCGGCGCGGTGCGCCTCGGCCAGTGCCAGCAGGTACTGCGCGCGCACCTGGAACAGCGTGCGCTGCGCATCGAGCGCCTCGAGGAAGCTGAACTTGCCGAGCTCGAAGCCCTTGGTGGCCGCGCGCCAGGCCTCGGCCGCGCCGGGCAGCGCGTCGCGCTGCAGGGTCTCGGCGGTGGCGCGCGCCGAGCGCAGCCGCTCGCCCGCCTGGGCCAGGTCGGCGCCGAGCTGCAGTTCGGCGGCCGCGAGTTCGTCGCGCGCCTTCTCCTCGCGGCTCAGGGCCTCGGCGAGGTTGCCGCGGTTGGTGTCGAAGATCGGCAGCGGCACCGACAGGCCCAGCACCACCTGGTCACGGCGCGAACCGCCGGTGCCGCCCTCGCCTTCGGAAGCCGGTACGCGCTTGGCGCCCAGCGACACGGTCACGTCGGGAATGCGCTTGGCACGCTCCAGCTCGGACAGCGCGCGCCGGCGCTCGACCTCGAGCCGCGCCTGGCGCAACGCCGGTGCCTCGGCACGGCGCAGCGCCACCTCCTGCTCGCTCATCGGCTGCGGCAGGCCATCGACCGCGCCTTCGACCTGCGTGAAGCGCGGCGCCGGATTGCCCCACAGCGCCGCGAGCTGCTGGCGCGCCGTGCGCAGGGTGCCCTCGGCCTGCATCAGCTCGACGCGGATGCCGGCCTCGGCCACGCGCGAGCGGGTTTCCTCGAGCGGCGAGACCTTGCCGGCCGCCACGCGGTTGGCCGCGGCGCGCGTGGCCGCCTGCGCGAGGCCCACCGAGTCCTGCGCCAGCCGCAGCCGTTCCTGCGCCGACAGCACCTCGAAGAACAGCGTGATCGCGGTGGCGCGCAGTTCGGCGCGCTTGGCCGCGAGCGCGGACTCGGCCTGGTCGCGCGCGCGTTCGGCCGCGCTCACGCGCGCCGCGCGCTTGCCGCCGAGCTCGATCGGCTGGCTCAGCTGGACGGTGGTGGTGCGGTTGTCGCGCCGCGTGTCCTCGAGCGTCACGTCGAGCGTGGGATTGGGCCAGGCGCCGGCCTGCACCAGCGCGCCATCGGTGGCCTCGCGCTCGCGCCGGGCCGCGAACAGGCCCGGGTTGGCCTGGAACGCCAGCGCGAGCGCGCTGCGCAGGGTCAGCGGGCCCGCGGGCTCGAGGCTGGCGGAGGCCTGCGATGAGGCAGCAGAAGTGGAAGTGCCGGTCGCGGCCTGCTGCGTGGGCAGCGAAGGCTGGGCGAAGACCGGGGGTACCGCCAAGGCCAACACGGCCAGCGGCACGAAGAGCGTGCGCATCGGATTCTCCTGGGTTGCGAAACAACGAACGGGAAAATCCGGCGAGAGCTCAGTGCATGAACGGTGTCAGTGCGGAAAGGGAAGGAAGGCTTGCTCTCGCCGGATCAGGCGGCGAGAGTCCATGCGGGGCGCACGGGCACTTCGGGGATGTGGGAGTCGAAGGACTCGGCGAGCACGGCGCGCGGGCCCTGCGGAACGAAGGCGATGCCGGGCACTTCGGCGGGCGCCGCCACGGCATGCTGCGCATGACCGAAGTGGCACAGGGCACAGTCGCCGATCGCGGGATTCGGCACGTTGCCGGCGTCCTTCGACGTACCCGCGTCGGCGTGGCTGCGATCCTCGGCCGCGTTGCCCGGATGCTCGTGGTGGCCCCAGTGCTGCGTCTGCGCGTCCTGTTCGTGCGCGCAATAGGCGGCCGACATCGCCCAGCTGTACTGGAGCGGAAGCAGGAACACCAGGAAGATCAACAGCCAGCGGCGCATGGGAGCGGGAGTATATCGACGGCACCTGCGTTGCCGGGCCTCTCAAGACCCCACGGAACGCGGGTGCAGCGCAATGTACGACGCCTCGAAAGGGCTTTGTCCGTCAGACGGATTACGAATTTGTAACCCCCCGCGGAGCCCCTGTTTCATTACCATCCGGCGATGCGAATTCTTGTGATCGAGGACGAGCCCAAGCTGGGCGACTACCTCAAGAAAGGCCTGGAGGAGAACGGTTACGTCGTCGACATCGCGCGCGACGGCATCGAGGGCCGCTACCTGGCCACCGAGGGCGACTACGGCCTGATCCTGCTCGACGTGATGCTCCCGGGCATCGATGGATTCGCGGTGCTCAAGGCGATACGCCGCACCAAGAACGTCCCGGTGCTGGTGCTGACCGCGCGCGACAAGGTCGAGGACCGCGTGAACGGCCTGCAGCAGGGCGCCGACGACTACCTGGTCAAGCCCTTCTCGTTCTCGGAACTGCTCGCGCGCATCCAGGCCCTGCTGCGCCGCGGCCAGGCCCAAGACGCCACCGTGTTGCGTCTGGCCGACCTCGAGCTCGACCTCGCGAGCCGCAAGTGCCAGCGCGCGCGCAAGCGCGTCGACCTGACCTCGAAGGAATTCATGCTGCTGACGGTGCTGCTGCGCCGGCGCGGCCAGATCCTGTCGCGCACCACGCTGGCCGAGCAGGTGTGGGACATGAACTTCGACAGCGACACCAACGTGGTCGAGGTGGCGATCCGCCGGTTGCGCGGCAAGATCGACGATCCCTTCGAGGTGAAGCTGCTGCACACGGTGCGCGGCATGGGCTACGTGCTCGAAGACCGCTCCTGGGCCTGAGGGCCCGGTCTCCCGTCCCTCTCCCGGCGAGCATGCGCGCCCCCTCCATACGCCGCCGGCTGTCGCTCTGGTTCGCGGCCCAGACCTTCTTCGGCCTGAGCGTGGTGTGTCTCGCGGTCTACCTCGTCACGGCCTGGAACTTCGGCGCCAAGCAGGACACCGAGATCGCGCACAAGGCCGAGCTGGTGCAGCACCTGCTGGCCGAGAGCGAAAAGGCCGGCGATCTCTCGACCCTGCGGCACAAGCTCGAGGACTTCTTCTCGATGGAGGACGAGTTCAGCCTCTCGATCGTCACGGCCACGGGCGACACCATCTTCCGCTCCGCGCCGCCGGCCGGCGGGCGCTGGGTGCGCAGCGACCTGCGCATGCCGTGGCGCGCGCCGGGCGCGCAGGCCGCGCCGCTCACGGTCTCGATCGGCATCAGCGTGGCCAACGACGCGCGCCTGCTCGAGCGCCTGGCCTGGACCCTGCTGGGCGCGGTGCTGCTGGGCACGGCGCTGGTCTCGCTGACCGGCTTCTGGCTGGTGCGGCGCGGCTTGCGGCCGCTGAAGGCGCTAGCCGAGCGCACCGCGGCGATGGCGCCCGACCGGCCCAACGAGCCGATCGACGCGCTGGCCTTCGCCGAGGAACTGCAACCCTGGATCACGCAGTTCAACGCACTGCTGTTGCGCGTGCAGCGCGCCTACGTGCAGCTCGAGTCCTTCAACGCCGACGTGGCGCACGAGCTGCGCACGCCGCTGGCCAACCTGATCGGCTCGACCGAGCTCGCGCTGACCCGGCCGCGCGGCAACGAGGAGCTGCAGGCGGTGCTGGCCTCCAACCTCGAGGAGATCGGCCGCCTCTCGGGCATCGTGACCGACATGCTGTTCCTCTCGCAGGCCGAGCGCGGCGGCGCGACGCGCTCGCGCGCGACCGTGAGCCTGGCGGCGCAGGCGGTGGACGTGATCGACTTCCACGACGCGATGCTCGAGGAGGCCGGGCTGCAGGCGCGCGTCGAAGGCGATGCCAGGGTCGACGTCGATGCGGCGCTGGTGCGCCGCGCGCTGTCGAACCTGCTGGGCAATGCCATCCGCTTCGCGGCGCCGGGATCGACCGTCGCGATCGAGATCGGCCCCGACAGCGGCCCGGGCAGCCAGCGCGACGCGATCGCGCTGGTGCTCGTCAACAGCGGCACCGCCATTGCGCCCGAGGTGCTGCCGCGGCTGTTCGAGCGCTTCTACCGCGCGGCCCCGGCGCGCGACGGCTCGGCCCGCCACCATGGGCTGGGCCTGTCGATTGTCGAGGCCATCGCGCGCATGCATGGCGGGCGCGTGTTCGCGGCCAGCCAGGACGGCACGACGCGCATCGGCTTCACGGTGCCAACGCAACCGTGACGCGCGGGCGTTCGGCCGCCTTCGGCCGCTGACGCCTTTCTTCTTCATCGCACACGCAACGCCCGAGAACTTTGGGCTTCTTTCGCGGAACTGCGCGTACCTTTCGTCGGCCAAGCCGGGTTTATCCCGATACGGCGCAGGCGCCGCGCCCCCAAGAATCCGCCCTCAATAAAAAGCACGGACGTTCGTTTTATTAACCGGCACCCAAGGAGATGAGCATGAATGGATTTTTCGGTGGCCTGCTGCGCCGCCTGGCGCTTTCCACGGTCTTCGCCCTGCTGGGCCCCCTGAGCCTTCTGGGCATCGCGGCGCCCGCGCAGGCGCAGGACACCGCCACCCAGACCAGGTACCCCATCGTGCTCGTGCACGGCCTGTTCGGTTTCGATTCGCTGTTCGGCGTCGACTACTGGTACGGCATTCCCTCGGCGCTGCAGCGCAGCGGCGCGCGCGTGTTCGTGGCGCAGGTGTCGGCCGCCAACAGCACCGAGGTGCGCGGCGAGCAACTGCTCGCGCAGGTGAAGAACATCATGGCGATCACCGGGGCCGCCAAGGTCAACCTGGTGGGCCATTCGCATGGCGGCCCGACCATCCGCTACGTGGCGGGCGTAGCGCCGCAGCTGGTGGCCTCGGTGACCTCGGTGGCCGGTCCGAACAAGGGCTCGCGCGTGGCCGACATCCTGCGCGGCACCGTGCCGGCCGGCTCGCTCGGCGAGAGCGTGCTCAACGGCGCGGTGAATGCCTTCGTCGCGCTCATCAACCTCGGTTCGGGCGGCACCGGGCTGCCGCAGATGCCGGTGGCCGCGCTGAACTCGCTGACCGCGGCCGGCTCGGCCGACTTCACGCGCCGCTTCCCGCAGGCCGTGCCCACGGGCTGCGGCGACGGCGCCGAGGTGGTCGACGGCGTGCGCTATTACTCGTGGACCGGCAAGCAGCCCGTGACCAACCTGCTCGACCCCAGCGACGCTTCGCTCGGCCTGCTGAGCCTGAGCTTCGGCGAGACCAACGACGGGCTGGTGGCCGTGTGCTCCTCGCGGCTGGGCAAGCACCTGGGCGACTACCGCCAGAACCACCTCGACGAGGTGAACCAGCTGCTCGGCGTGCGCGACTGGCTCGCTCCCGACCCGGTCGCGCTGTACCGCCAGCACGCCACCCGCCTCAAGCAGATCGGCCTGTGACGCGCCGCTGGCCCCTGGTTCTGGCCGCGGCCGCGGTGGTGGCGCTCGGCGGCTGGTGGTTCGGCATGTCGGGCCCGGCGGAAAGCGAGGCGCGCACGGGCGAGGCCGCGTCGGCCGGTCTCGCGCCCTTGCCGCGGGCACCCGCGGCCATCGCGCCCGCCGCGCCCTCCGCCATTGCCGACAGCTTCCTCACGCCGAACCTGCGCGACCGCATCGAGGCGCTGCTGCTCGAGGCCGGCGAGGCCGCGAGCCCCGAGGACCTCAAGCGCCGCGTCGAGGCGCTGGTGCCCGCGCACTTCGCGCCGCACGAGGCGGCGCGCGCCCGGGCGCTGCTGGGCCGCTACGTCGACTACCGCGTGGCGCTCGGCGCGCTGCAGCTGCCGGCCGACCTCGGCGATCCGCGCGCGCTGCGCGACACGGTCGAGGCGCGCCGCCGGGTGCGCGAACAGCACTTCATGCCCGACGAATACCAGGCGCTGTTCGGTGCCGACGACGACTTCGACCGCTACAGCCTCGCGCGGCTCGAGATCGAGCGCAACACCGGTCTCACGCCCGCGCAGCGCCAGGCCGCGCTCGAGGACAACGAGCGCAGTCTCGGCGAGACGCAGCGCGCCCAGCGCGCCCAGACCGTGGCCCAGCTCCAGGTGGCCTCGCAGACCGCGGCGCTCGAGGCGCGCGGCGCCAGCGACCAGGAACGCTTCGCCGAGCGCAGCGCGCAGTACGGCGCGCCGGCCGCGCAGCAGCTCGCGCAGCTCGACCGCGAGGAGCGCGACTGGCAGGGGCGGCTCGCGCAGTACGCGGCGCTGCAATCGACCAAGGCCGATGCGCAGTCGCTCGAGCAAATGAAGCAGCAGCTCTTCACGCCCGAGGAACGGATGCGGCTGGAAGCGGCGCTGCAGTTGCGCGCGCAGGCGGCGGCCGCGGCGCCGTCGATGACGCCGCGCTAGGACTCCACGCGCGCCGCCTCGGCCGCGCGCGCCTCGCGCCCCATCACGAGGTTGATCAGCGGCCCCGTCATCGCCGTGGTCGCCAGCGCCATCACCAGCAGCATGGTGAAGAGCTCGGGGCCGATCAGGCCGACGTCGAGGCCGATCTTGATGACGATCAGTTCCATCAGTCCGCGCGCGTTCATCAGCGCGCCGGTCGCCAGGCTGTCGCGCCAGCCGTAGCCGGCCAGGCGCGCGCCGATCGCGCCGCCGGCCAGCTTGCCGACGCTGGCGACCGCGACGATCAGCAGCAGCGCGCCGATGCCGGCGCCCGAGAAGGCGCTGGCCGTGGTGCCCAGTCCCGCGAGCGCGAAGAACAGCGGCATCAGCAGCACGATCGACAGCGGCTCGATGCGCTCCTGCAGCGAACGCAGCAGGCGGTCGTCGCGCGGCAGGCAGGCACCGAACAGGAAGGCGCCGAACACCGCGTGCAGGTGCAGCCATTCGGTGAGCAGGGCCGAGACCAGCAGGCCGATCATCAGCGAGGCCAGCACCGTGGTCGAGGGCTCGCCGTCGGGCGCGCGGGTGCGCAGCAGCCAGGCATAGGCCGGCTTCAGGCCGAGGAACAGGAAGGCGAACAGCGCCACCGCGCCGCCGCCGGTGCGCAGCAGCCCGAGGTAGCCCTCGCCCGCGCCGGCCAGCGCCACCACGAAGGCCAGCAGCACCCAGGCGAAGACGTCGACCACCGCGGCCGCGCCCAGCGAGAGCTGGCCGAAGGGGGTGCGCGTCAGGCCGCGGTCCTTGAGGATGCGCGCCATCACCGGGAACGCGGTGATCGACAGCGCCGCCGCGATGAACAGCGCGAAGGGCCAGAAGCCCACGCCGGCCGGTGCCAGCGAAGGATGCAGCGCGGGCGCGATCGCCAGGCCCAGGCCCAGCGGCGCGACCACGCTGGCGATGCCGACCCAGCCGGCCGACTTGAGCTGCGCCTTCACGCCCTGGGAGGCGCGCAGCTCGAGGCCGACCACGAACATGAACAGCACCAGGCCCACGGTGGCGAGCGCCGACAGGCCGCCGAGCGACTCCCTGGCGAAGATCTGGCCATGCAGCGAGGGGAACAGCGCGCCCATGACGGCGGGACCCAGCATCAGGCCGGCGGCCATCTCGCCGACCACGCCCGGTTGGCCGAGATGGCGCAGTACCCAGCCGCAGACGCGGGCCGTGCCGAGGATGACGATGAGTTGCAGCAGCAGCGTCGTGGTGGACATCGGCGGATGTTAAGTCCCGCCGCGTCCGGCCTCGGTCCACAGCGCGGCCATGGCGCGCAGCAGCGACTCCTCGACCACCGGCTTGAACAGCACCGGCACGCCCGACTCGCGTACGCGCTGCAGCCGCGGCGGCGCGGTCTCGCCGGTCACCAGCAGCAGCGGCAACCGGCCGCCCTGGCTCCGGCGCAACCGCAGCCCGGCGTCGAGGCCGTCGGAGCCGTCGGCCAGCCGGTAGTCGCACAACAGCAGGTCGTAGGGCCGGCCCTCGGCGCCGGCGCGCGCCAGCGCCTGCGCGGCGGCGGCCTCGTCGGCCACCGCATGCAGGTCGATCGCGTGCTGGCGCAGCAGGCCGGTCATGGCATCGCGGATGTCGGCCTCGTCGTCGACCAGCAGCACGCGGCGCGGCATCGGTTCGATGCGCGGCATCGGCGCGCGCGGCCCGAACGAAGGCGCGGGCGTGAAGGACTGGCGCCATGGCGGCGCGGCCGCGACGGCGGGCGCGCAGGCCTCGTCGCGCGCCGGCGCGGCGGGCACCACCACGCGCACGTGCGTGCCCCGGCCCAGGCGCGAATGCATCTGCACCGGATGGCCGAGCAGGCGAGAGAGCCGCTGCACGATCGCCAGCCCGATGCCCAGCCCGCGCGAGCGGTCGCGGCCGGGGTTGTCGATCTGGTAGAACTCCTCGAAGATCCGGCCCGACTGCTCGGGCGCGATGCCGATGCCGGTGTCGCGCACCTCGATCCACACCACTTCGCCGCGCTCGCGCGCGATCACCGACACCCCGCCGCGCCAGGTGTACTTGAGCGCGTTGTCCATCAGGTTCGACAGCATGCGGTGCAGCAGTTGCGGATCGCTGCGCACCCACAGGCCGCTGGCGCGCACGCGCAGCTGCAGCTGGCGCTGCTCGGCCTGGGCCGAGAAGGTGTGGTTGAGCGTGAGGAACATCGCATCGAGCGGCACCGCGTCGAGCACCGGCGCGACCACGCCGGCATCGAGCCGCGACACGTCGAGCATGGTGTCGAGCGAATGGCCCAGCGCATGCACCGCGCGCATCAGCCGCTCGGCGTTGCGGCCTTCGGGACGGTGGCGCAGCTCGTTCTCGAGCGCCGCGCCGAACAGCGCGATCGCATGCAGCGGCTGGCGCAGGTCGTGGCTCGCGGTGCCGAGGAAGCGGCTCTTCTCCTGGCTCGCGCGCTCGGTGGCCACCACCTGCTCGCCCAGCCGCGCGGCCAGCACCTCGTTGCGGAAGCGCAGCCGCAGCGCCTCGTCGAGCACGCGGTGCTGGCGCGTCGCGATGCGCAGGGTGAGCACCAGGTGCACCGCGCCGAACACCGCGAGGAACAGGTGCACGCCGTCGCCCTGCCAGGCCAGCGCGAGCACCAGCCCCGCCATCATCGGGATGCCGTAGCCGTACAGCGCGGGCTTGAGCGAGCACAGCGACTGCATCGAGCGGGTCCAGCCGCTCATGATGACCACCACCAGCAGCGTGGTCGTCACCAGGTCGTCGGGCGCCATGAAGAAGGCCGGCACGGGGGCCGCGACGAGGCTCAGCAGCGTGACCTGCGCGGCATAGCGGCGGGCCCAGGCCGCGCTCATGGCATCG
Organism: Variovorax sp. FG153; assembly: GCF_057809595.1. NCBI lineage: Bacteria > Pseudomonadati > Pseudomonadota > Betaproteobacteria > Burkholderiales > Comamonadaceae > Variovorax > Variovorax sp. FG153. Next base: position 26,918 of record NZ_JBMDKG010000047.1, on the reverse strand, counting down.
GGGATGCCGGCATGCCAGCGCGGCGCCAGCAGCACCGCGAGATCGGTGGCGACCACCAGTCCCAGCCACGACAGCGCGGCGACCGAGCTGCGCTCGAAGGTGGCGACGCCGAGCGCGATGGCGAAGCCGATGTGGGTGGCGACCGAGACGTTGCGCGAGCCGTAGAACGAACCCAGGTGCTCGCGCAGCACGCGCTGCGCGAGGGCACGGTCGAGGGGCTCGCCGTTCGGGTCGCGGGCTGCGGCGCTGGTCATCGGGACGATTCTGGGGACCGCCCCCGGTGCTCGGAAGTGCCCTAAGTCATGGGACGAACCAGCGGTCGGCCCACTGGTTGAGCGGCTTCAGCCGCCGCACCAGCTCGGCGCCCGACTCGGTCAGCGCATAGCCCGCGTCGCCCAGCGCCACGATCCCGGTGGCGCGCAGCTCCTTGAGGCGGTCGTTGAGCACCGAGGGCGACATCTCGCCGCAACTGGTGCGCAGCGCGCGAAAGCTCTGCGGCTGGCCGTCGCGCAGCTCCCACAGCACGCGCAGGGTGCCCTTGCGGCCGAGCTGCTCGAGCAGCCGCATGACGGGACGGCGGTGCGCCGCGGGGGCTTCGGCGGGATCGTTCTCTTGCATGGTCGGGGGCGAGTCGCGTGCGTTACTTCGCTACGCATTTCGTAGCGATAGACTGGATCATCGCTACGGATTCCGTAGCGACTTCAAGCCATTCTATGCAAGGAGCCCCCATGACTGCAGAGACCGCGCCCCGCATCCCGCCGCTCGAGGCGCCCTACCCCGAAGGCATCGCCGAACTGCTCGCGCGCATGACGCCACCGCAGGCCCCCGAGGTGCTGGCGCTGTTCCGGGTGCTGGCCGTGAATCCCCGGCTCGCCGAGCGCACGCTGGAGCTGGGCCGCCACTTCCTGGGCCGCAAGGCCTCGATCTCGCTGCGCGAGCGCGAGCTCGTGATCCTGCGCGTGTGCGCGCGTTGCGGTGCCGAGTACGAATGGGGCGTGCACTGGAGTGGCTTCGCCGACGCGGCCGGCCTCGGCGAGGCCGAGCGGCGGGCGACCGCCGGGCGCGACGCGGACCTGTCCCCACTGCAGCCGCGCGACGCCCTGCTGCTGCGCATGGTCGACCAGTTGCACGACACGGGCCACATCGACGATGCGCTGTGGCATGCCCTCGGCGGGCACTGGGACCACGCGCAGTGTCTCGAGCTGATGATGCTCGCGGGCTGGTACCACGCGGTGAGCTACCTCTGCAACGCGGCGCGCGTGCCGCTCGAGCGCTGGGCCGCGCGCTGGTAGCTCAGGCGCCGTTCCTCTCGGCGCGCATCAGGCGCAGCCCGTTCGCCACCACCAGCAGGCTCGCGCCCATGTCGGCGAACACGGCCATCCACATGGTCGCGCTGCCGAACACCGCGAGCACGAAGAACACGCCCTTGATGCCGAGCGCCAGCGTGATGTTCTGCCACAGCACCGCATGCGCGCGGCGCGACAGCCGGATGGTCTCGGGAATGCGGCGCAGGTCGTCGTTCATGATGACCACGTCGGCCGCCTCCATCGAGGTGTCGGTGCCGGCGCCGCCCATCGCGAAGCCGATGTCGGCCTGCGCGAGCGCGGGCGCGTCGTTGATGCCGTCGCCGGTCATGGCGGCCATGCCGTAGCGCTGCTGCATCGCCTTCACGGCATCGAGCTTCTCCTCGGGCAGCAGGTTGCCGCGCACGTCCTCGATGCCGGCATGCGCGCCGATGGTCCGGGCGGTGGCGGCGTTGTCGCCGGTCAGCATCACGGGCACCACGCCGAGCGCGCGCAGTTCGGCCACGGCCGCCTGCGACGAGGGCTTGATGGTGTCGGCCACGGCGAACAGCGCGAGCACCGCCTGCGGCGAGGCCAGCAGGGTGACGGTGCGGCCGGCTTCCTCGTGGCGCTTCAGCGCGGCCTCGATCGCGGGCGTGCAGAGGCCGCGTTCCTCGATCAGCCGGTGGTTGGCCAGCGCGTAGCGTTGGCCGCCGTGCACGGCTTCCACGCCGCGGCCCGGCAGCGCCGCGAAGTCCTGCACTTCCTCGAGCGCATGGTCGACCGACTTCAGCCCCTCGGCGATGGCCCTGGACACCGGGTGGTCGGAGCGCCCCGCGATGCTGGCCGCGATGGCGAGCACGGCCGCGTCGCCGCCGGCCGTGGCGCCGAGCACCTCGGACTCGACCAGCCTGGGCTTGCCCTCGGTGATGGTGCCGGTCTTGTCGAGCGCCACCGCCTTGAGCTTGCGCGCCTCCTCGAGGTAGGTGCCGCCCTTGATCAGGATGCCGCGCCGCGCGGCCGAGGCCAGCGCGCTCACCACCGTCACCGGCGTGGAGATCACCAGCGCGCAGGGGCAGGCGATGACCAGCAGCACCAGCGCCTTGTAGATCGCCTGCAGCCAGGTCCAGTCCATGAGCCAGGGCGTGAGCAGCGCGATGGCCAGCGCGAGCGCGAACACGGCCGGCGTGTAGATCGCGGCGAAGCGGTCGACGAAGCGCTGCGTGGGCGCGCGCGTGCCCTGCGCCTCCTCCACCGCGTGGATGATGCGCGCCAGCGTGGTGTTGGCGGCCACCGCGGTGACGCGGAACTCGAGCCCCGCGGTCTGGTTGATGGTGCCGGCGAAGACGGTGTCGCCCACGGTCTTGTCGACCGGGATGCTCTCGCCCGTGACCGGCGCCTGGTCGATCGCGCTGCTGCCGGCCGTGACCACGCCGTCGAGCGCCACGCGCTCGCCCGGGCGGATGCGCACCACCACGCCCAGCGGCACCTCGCTCGCGGCCACGGTCTGCCAGCCGCCATCGGGCTGGCGCACCTCGGCCTGCTCGGGCGCCAGCGCCAGCAGGCTCTGGATCGCGTTGCGCGCGCGATCCACGGCGCGTGCCTCGATCAGCTCGGCGATCGCATAGAGCGCCATCACCATCGCGGCCTCGGGCCACTGGCCGATGAAGAAGGCGCCGGTCACGGCCACCGCCATCAGCGCATTGATGTTGAGCCGGCCGCGCACCAGCGCCGCGAAGCCCTTCTTGTAGGTGTCGAGCCCCGCGAGCGCGATGGCCGCGAGCGCGAGTCCCATCTCGAAGGCCATGAAGCCCTTGCCCTCGAGCGCGAGGAAGGAGATGGACTCGGCGCCGATGGCGAGCACCAGCGCCGCGACCAGGCGCGCGAGGCCGGCGCTCTTCCAGCCCGCGGGCTCGATGGCGCGCGCCGCGCCCGGCGCGGGCGCGGCCACCGGTTCGGGCTTGAAGCCGGCCTTGCGGATCGCCGCCAGGGCCTCGGCCAGCGCGGCTTCGTCGGCGGTGATCGCCATCGTGCGTTCGCCGAGCCGGAAGCGCAGCGCGCCGATGCCGGCCACGGGCTCGAGCGCGCGGCGGATCTCGGACTCCTCGACCGCGCAGTCCATGGTGGGAATGCGGAACAGCGTCGCGCCCTTGGGCAGGTCGGCCGCCTCCGGCGCCGACACGAAGGCCGACACCGAGGCCGAGCCGCAGCCCGTGTGGCTGCAGCAGGCGTCGTGCGCCGGCGGCGCGGCCGCGGGCGCATGGCCGTGATCGTGCGCATGGCCGTGGTCGTGGCCGTGCGCGCCGGCGGTCCGGATATCCCTGTCGAGCGTGTTCTGGTTCGTCATGGGCTCGATTGAAAACCCTGAAGCAGGTGTAGAGTCAAACGCAGTGCCCCCACCCGCTGGCGGGGCTTCGCCGGCCCACCCGGCCCGCCCTCCTCGCCAGCCTTCCATCTGCCGCATCATGAAAATCGGTGACCTGGCCAAGGCCGCGAACACGCCCGTCGAGACCATCCGCTACTACGAGCGCGAAGGCCTGCTGCCCGCGCCCGCGCGCACCGAGGGCAACTACCGCATCTACGGCGAGGACCATGCGCAGCGCCTGGGCTTCGTGCGCCGCTGCCGCTCGCTCGACATGACGCTCGACGAGATCCGCAGCCTGCTGAAATTCCGCGATGCGCCGCAGGAGGACTGCGGCGAGGTCAACCAGCTGCTCGACGACCACATCGGCCATGTGGCGGCGCGCATCGCCGAGCTGCGCACGCTCGAGAAGCAGCTGAAGGCGCTGCGCCGGCAATGCGGCGGCGCCGATGCGGCCCAGCCCTGCGGGATCATCCAGGAGCTCGACGCGGCCGCGCTCGAGCCCGAGGGCTTCGGCCAGCACGCGGGGCACGTGCACGGCGCGCTGCACGCGCCCGCGCGCCGCTAGCGGCCGGGCCCGGGCTTCATCCGCAGAGCTCGATCCAGCGCCGAAGCCGGCCCGCCACGCGTGGTGTGTTGAGGCGGGCGACCGAGCCTTCCATGTCCTCGCCGCCCTCGACCTGGCACAGCAGCACCACCTCCTCGCGTGCGGCGCCGGTGCCGAAGAATCCCTCGCCATCGAGCTGTGTCATCGCGGCGATGCAGGCCTCGAAGAGGCCGTCGTGCAGCACGTCGAAATCGACGCCGCAGGGCAGGTCCTCGCGGTGGCAGGCCAGGATCATGCGGTAGGCGATGTCGAGGAACTCGCCGCCATCGTCGTGGGACCACTCGCCGGAGCTCCAGATCTCGCTCTCGTCCTCCATCTCGCCCGGTTCGCCCAGGGCGAGGTCGCTGGCGGCGTGGACGATGGTCATCGCGCTCTCGTCGCTGCCCAGCGCGAAAAGCCGGAAGGTCCGCTCGGGCTCGGCCGCGCGAATGGCCTCGAAGGCGCGGCGGGCACCCTCGCGGATCTCGGCCGTGAGCAGCGCGAAGTCGACGCGGGCCGGGTCGTGGATGCCTTGGCGCACCCGCACGTAGCCCTGGGCCTCGATCTCGCGGCTGCGCTGCGCCAGGGCCTCCATCGCGGCCTGGGGGCTGGCGAACTCGGCGACGCTGGAGCGACCCCAGGTCTGCACCTTGCCGCTCGCGGCCCAGAGCGAATTGCCGAACTGCCGCAGCTCGTGGAAGTCGGTGGGCCGCTCGTCCTCGAAACGATGGAACAGCGCCCAGCTCACGTCACTTCCCCACCAGCTGCGTGAGCTTCTCCGCCTCGAAGCACTCGTCGCGCGCCGCGTCGCCGGGCACGCAATCCCTGGTGCCGGGATGGGCCGAGAGCTTCTCGATCGCCTGCCACAGCAGCGCGATCTGGTGCTCCTGGCTCGAGGCGTTGTCGATCAGGCCGCGCAGCGCCTGGCTCAGCGGATCGTCGTCCTGCGTGATGCCGTAGGCGGTGAATTTCTGCGGCACGGTCACGTCGGCGCTCTCGCCGGCCTTCGAGGGAATGATGCGCGCCGGGATGCCGACCGCGGTCGCGCCCGCTGGCACCGGCTTGATGACCACCGCGTTGCTGCCGATCTTGGCGCCGTCGCCCACCACGAAGCCGCCCAGCACCTTGGCGCCGGCGCTCACCACCACGTTGCGGCCCAGGGTCGGATGGCGCTTGGTGCCCTTGTAGAGCGAGGTGCCGCCCAGGGTCACGCCCTGGTAGATGGTGCAGCCGTCGCCGACCTCGGCGGTCTCGCCGATCACCACGCCCATGGCGTGGTCGAAGAACACCTCGCGGCCGATCTTGGCGGCCGGGTGGATCTCGATGCCGGTGAGCCAGCGCGCCATGTGCGCGATGAAGCGCGCGGGCCACTTGAAGCCATGGTTCCAGCAGGCGTGGGCCCAGCGATGCAGCACCACGGCATGCAGGCCCGGGTAGACCGTGAGCACCTCCCAGGCGCTGCGCGCGGCGGGGTCGCGTTCGAGGATGCACCGGATGTCGGCGCGCAGGCGAGAGAACATCGCTGCCTTCGTATGTTTTGGTTATGACGATAGGGGCCGCGCAGTCTATAGCCGGGCCTCATCGCGTACGGACGATGGGGTTTTAGCGCCGGATCTTGCCGGCCGCCGCCTCGCTCATCGCCTTGGCGATGCCGCGCAGGATGTGGATCTCCTCGGCCGTGGGCTGGGCCCGGTTGAACAGCTGCTGCAGCCGCGGCATCAGCTTCTTGGGCGCCTCGGGATCGAGGAAGCCCACCTCCACCAGCGAGCGCTCCCAGTGCTCGAGCATGCCGGCCACGGCCTGGGCATCGGCCGCCGGCGGCGGCGCGACCGCGTCGCGCGCCGCGAAGCCGCCGAGCGCGAGCCGCCATTCGTAGGCGATCACCTGGATCGCGGCGCCGAGGTTGAGCGAGCCGAAGTGGGGGTCGGTGGGAATGCTCAGCGCGACGTGGCAGCGGTAGACGTCCTCGTTGCGCATGCCGAAGCGCTCGGAGCCGAACAGGAAGGCCACGTGCTCGTCGCCCCGCGCGGCCAGCGGGCCCAGGTGCTCGCGCGGGGTGCGCGTGGGCGGGCCGAAGTCGCGCGGCACCATCGCGGTGGCGCACAGGTGGGTCACGCCGTCGAGCGCCTCGTCGAGCGTCTCGACGATGCGCGCATTGGCCAGCACGTCGAGCGCGCCGCTCGCGCGCTGGATGGTTTCCTCGCGCCGCAGCACGTTGGCCCAGCGCGGCGCGACCAGCACGAGTTCGCCGAAACCCATGGTCTTCATGGCGCGGGCGGCGGCGCCCACGTTGCCGGCGTGGCTGGTCTGGATCAGGATGAAACGGGTGCGCATGGAGGGGGTGGGGAGACAGGGAGCGGCCGAGCCGGTAAAATCCCCCGATTCTCGCCGCCCGCATCGCCGGGCCGGTTTCCGGGTCCTTCAGGGACCCACCCCCCAGTTCTTCCAGTCAGTCAGGAACGACAGCCGTGGCCGCCCGGGCCTTTGCCGGGGCCGCGCAGGCGTTCCGCTCACGCTCACAATTCAGAATGTCGTCCCCCAACCTGCATCCCATGCTCAACGTGGCCGTGAAGGCCGCTCGCGCCGCCGGCGCCATCATCAACCGCGCCGCGCTCGACGTCGAGGCCGTGCGCATCTCCCAGAAGCATGTGAACGATTTCGTCACCGAGATCGACCACGCGAGCGAGCAGGCCATCATCGAAACGCTTCTCACGGCGTATCCGGGGCACGGCATCCTGGCCGAGGAATCGGGCTCCGAGCATGGTGCCAAGGATTCCGACTACGTCTGGATCATCGATCCGCTCGACGGCACCACCAACTTCATCCACGGCTTCCCGTTCTACTGCGTGTCGATCGCGCTGTCGGTGCGCGGCAAGATCGAGCAGGCCGTGGTCTACGACCCCACGCGCAACGACCTGTTCACCGCCACCAAGGGCCGCGGCGCCTACGTCAACGACCGCCGCATCCGCGTGTCCAAGCGCACCCGGCTGTCCGAGTCGCTGGTGGCCACCGGCTTCCCGTTCCGCACCGGCGACAACTTCAAGCAGTACCTGGCCATCATGGCCGACCTGATGCCGCGCATGGCCGGCCTGCGCCGCCCCGGCGCCGCCGCGCTCGACCTCGCCTACGTGGCCGCCGGCTACACCGATGCCTTCTTCGAGACCGGTCTCAACCCCTGGGACGTGGCGGCCGGCTCGCTGCTGGTGACCGAGGCCGGCGGCCTGATCGGCAACTTCACGGGCGAGCCCGACTTCATCGACCAGCGCGAATGCCTGGCCGGCGCGCCGCGCATCTACGGCCAGCTCGTGCCGCTGCTGGCCAAGTACTCGAAGTTCGCGAGCGTCGACGACAAGCTGCGCGCCAGCGACCGCGTGCGCGCGATCGCCGCCGCGAGCAAGCCGCAGGCCGAGGGCTCGGCCGACATCTACGCGCGCAGCACCGTGACCGAGATGGGCCCCGCGGAAGACGCCGAGGCGCCCGCCACCGCCGCCCCGGCCAAGCGCAAGCTCACCCGCATCCGCCGCGACGCCCCCGCCGCCACCGGCCCGTTCGAGGGCGACGCTTCCGCCAAGTGATGGCAGGGGCCCGCGCCATCGGCGGCGAGACCCAGGCCTCGGTGCTGCAGCAGCGCCTGCGCGCCGCGCTGCGCATCGCGCTGAGCCACTACGTCGCCAGCGGCCTCACGGTCGCGCTCGGCCTGCTGTTCATCTCGGGCGGCGTGCATTTCTGGCTCGGCACCGTCGCGGCATCCTCGGCCGCGGTCGGCGTCATCGTCACCGCGCCGCCCGACCTGCCGGGCCCGCGCCGCGGCAAGTTCTGGCAGATGCTGCCTGCGCCGCTGATCGGGCTGCCGCTGTTCTTCGCCGTGCAGATGCTGCACGCCGCGCCGATCCGGCTCGGCCTGCTGCTGGTGCCGGCCACCTTCTTCGCCTTCCTGGCAATGGCCTGGGGCAAGCGCGGCATCCCGATCGCGATCGCCGTGATGTTCTCGATGATCTTCTCGATGGCCACGCCCACGCCGCACGGCATGGCCGAAGCCATCGAGCGCACCTGGCACTTCGGCCTCGGCGCCGGGCTGTACGTGCTGTGGTCGGTGCTCGCCAACCTGATCCTCAACACGCGCTTTCGCGTGCAGTCGGTGGCCGACGTGCTGTATTCGCTGGCCGCGCTGATGCGCACCGAGGCCAGCCAGTTCACGCCCAAGGACGAGACCGGCGACGTGCGCGAGACCCCCGCGCCGATGCTGGGCCGCCTGCTGCGCGAGCAGGCCGCGCTGGCCGACCAGCTGCAGGCCACGCGCGACATCGTGCTCGAGTCGCCGCGCACGCCGCGCCGCCAGCGGCTGGCCGCGATGCTGGTGATCGTGCTCGAGATGCGCGACCAGTTGCTCGCGAGCGAACTCGATCTCGACGCGCTCAAGACCCACCCCGCCCATGCCGATGCGTTGGTCGAGATGCGCTGCGTGCTCGAGGAACTGGCCGAGGACACCATCGCGCTGGCCGACGCGCTGCTCATGGGCCGCCACCCGCACCTCGTGGCCGACCGCCGGCCGCGCCTCGCGGCGATCCACGTCGATGGCGAGGATTCGGCCGGCCATCCGCATCCGGTGCTGCCCGGCCCCAACGCCGCCATGCTCGCGCGCGGCCTCGCGAGCCGCATCGGCCACATCAACGACGAGGTGCTGCGCCTGTCGGCCATGGCGCGCGGCGATGCCGAGCCCAACCTCGCCGTGGTACGGGCCAACTGGCAGATGTTCGTGAGCCCCACCGACTGGTCGTGGCGCCCCTTCTTCACCCTGTGGCGCTGGGACGCGCCGCCGCTGCGCCACGCGATCCGCGCCGCGCTCGCGATCGCGGCCGGCTACGCGGTCGCGGTCTCGATGCCCTGGGGCTCGCACGACTACTGGATCCTGCTGACCATCGTGGTGGTGCTGCGCGGCAGCCTCTCGCAGACGCTCGAGCGGCGCAACCACCGCGTGGCCGGCACCCTGCTGGGCTGCGTGCTCGCGGTCGGCCTGCTGTCGGCCCATCTCTCGGCGCTCGGGCTGCTGGCCGTGCTCACCATCGCGCAGGCCATCGCCCACAGCTTCGCGGTGCGGCGCTACCTGATCACCGCGGTGGCCGCCACCGTGCTGGGCCTGCTGCAGGCCCACATGCTCAACACCGGCGCGGCGCCGCTGTTCGCGCTGTTCGAGCGCATCGCCGACACGCTGATCGGCGCCGCGCTCGCCTGGGCCTTCTGCTACGTGCTGCCCTCGTGGGAGCGCGGCCAGATTCCGGCGCTGGTGGCGCGCGTGCTGACCGCGCAGGCGCGCCATGCGCGGCTCGCGCTGGGCCTGGGCCAATTGCAGACCGTCGACAGCAGCCCCGAGCTCGAATGGCGGCTGGCGCGCCGCGAGGCCTTCGACAGCCTCTCGGCGCTGGTGCAGGCCACGCAGCGTTCGCTGTCCGAACCGCGCGCGGTGCAGCCGCCGGTCGAGCCGCTCGAGCACCTGCAGGCCCACAGCTACCAGCTGCTGGCGCAGCTCAGCGCGGTCAAGTCGATGCTGGTGCTGCGGCGCGACCGCCTCACGCCCGGCGAGGTCGAGGGGCCGCTCGCGCGCACCACGCAGCGCATCGAGGCCGCGATCGGCGCGGTGCCCACCTCGGGCCCCTCGCAGCCCGAGAGCACGGCCTCCACCGCCGTCGGCGGCCCGATCCCGCTGCCCGATCCCTTCGACAACGACATCAGCCCCTGGCTGCTGCGCCGCCTCGACCTGGCGACCGCGCTCGCGACCCAGGTGCGCGACGATGCGGCCCGAATTCTTCAAGCATTGAACGAACAGGAAGCTTCGGGACTCGCATCGGCATGACCTTGATGCAATCCATCCTCTCCCATCCCTGGTTCGGCACCTGGCTGGCCGCCGTCATCGCCGTTCCCGTCGCCCTCGTCGTCCACCGCATCGGCGGCATGGTGCTCAAGCGCATCACGCGCCCCGCGCCCGCCATCCACGCCCTGGTGGTGGCCTGCCATGCCCCCGCGCGCGTGGTGCTGCCGCTGATCGCGCTGCAGATGGTGTGGCAGGCCACGCCCGAGGACCTGCGCTACATCGCGAGCGTGCGCCACCTCAACGGCCTGCTGCTGATCGCGGCCACCACCTGGCTCGCGCTCAAGGCCATCGGCGGCTTCGCCGACGGCGTGCTCGCGCAGCATCCGTCGGACATTGCCGACAACCTGCAGGCGCGCCGCGTGCTCACCCAGACCCGCGTGCTCGCGCGCACCGCCATGACCGTGGTGGTGATCGCCGGCGGCGCCATGATGCTCATGACCTTCCCGGGCGCGCGCCAGGTCGGCGCCAGCCTGCTGGCCTCGGCCGGCGTGATCGGCATCGTGGCCGGCCTCGCGGCCAAGCCGGTGTTCAGCAACCTCATCGCCGGCCTGCAGCTCGCGCTCGCGCAGCCGATCCGCATCGACGACGTGCTCGTGGTCGAGGGCGAATGGGGCCGCGTCGAGGAGATCACCGGCACCTTCGTCGTGCTCAAGATCTGGGACGAGCGCCGGCTGATCCTGCCGCTGACCTACTTCATCGAGAAGCCGTTCCAGAACTGGACCCGCCACTCCTCGCAGATCCTCGGCTCGGTGTTCGTCTATGCCGACTACGGCATGCCGCTGGCGCCGCTGCGCGCCGAGGTCGAGCGCATCGTGAAGGCCTCGCCCGAATGGGACGGCCGCTTCTTCAACCTTCGCGTGACCGATGCCACCGAGCGCACCATGCAGATCCGCGTGCTGTGCACCGCCGCCACCTCGGGCATGGCCTTCGACCTGCGCTGCAACGTGCGCGAGGGGCTGATCGATTTCATGCAGCGCGAGTACCCGCAGCACCTGCCGAAGGTGCGCGTGGGCAACGACCACCCGGCCGAGCGCGAGCCCGGCCCGCTGCAGCCGCAGGCCGTGGCCTGAGCCGCGCCTTCCATTCCGAGCGTGCCGCGTTGAAGCCCGACCCCGAACCCAAAGGTCCGCTGGTACGCGCCCTGCTCCATGCCTTCGCGGTGCTGTGCCTGGCGCTCGGCCTCATCGGCGTGGTGGTGCCGGGGATGCCGACCACCGTCTTCATCCTGCTGGCCGCCTGGGCCGCGGCGCGCAGCTCGCCGCGGCTGCATGCCTGGCTGCTCGGCCACCGCATCTTCGGGCCGCTGCTGCACAACTGGGCCCACGGCCGCACCGTGAGCCGGCGCGCCAAGTGGAGCGCCACCGTCACCATGGCGCTGTGCGCCGTGATCGTCTCGTACACCGCGCACCGGGCCTGGACCGCGGTGCTCGCGATCGGCTGCATGGCGGTGGTGCTGGCCTGGCTGTGGTCGCGGCCGCTGCCACCGCCCTGAACCGCGCCCCTCCGCGTTTCCCCGTTTTCCCGCCCTACGCCATCCGACTCGCCAGCGTCGGCCAGAAAGGAAGAACGACATGAAGACCGAAGACATCGACGCCGCCCCCGACAGCACCGCCGCGCGCGTCGCGCTCTGGCGTGCGCTGCATGTGGAGGCCGACGCGCCGCCGCATGTGCTCGACGATCGGATCGGCCTGCGTCTGCTCGATCCGCCGCCCGACTGGCGCGAGCGCGGCGACATGGACCCGGGCTTCACCCGGCCCTTTCGCGCCTCGATCGTGGCGCGCGCCCGCTTCATCGAGGACCTGGTCGCGCAGCAGGCGGCCCTCGGCACCGACCAGTACGTGATCCTCGGGGCCGGCCTCGACAGCTTCGCGCAACGCCGCCCCGAGCTCGCGTCGCGCCTGCGCATCTACGAGATCGACCGGCCCGGCCCGCAGGCCTGGAAGCGCCGCCGCCTGCAGGAACTGGGCTTCGGCCTGCCCGAGGGGCTGCGCTTCGTGCCGGTCGACTTCGAGGCCGGCGCCTCGTGGCGCGACGAACTCGCCGCCGCCGGCTTCGATCCCAAGCAGCCCGCGGTCGTGGCCTCGACCGGCGTCAGCATGTACCTGAGCCGCGAGGCCAACCGGGCCACCTTGCGCGAGGTCGCGTCGTTCGCACCGGGCACGCGCTTCGCGATGAGCTTCCTGCTGCCGCTCGAGATGGCCGACCCCGCCGTGCGTCCCGGGCTCGAGATGGCCGTCAAGGGCGCGCGTGCCAGCGGCACGCCCTTCGTGAGCTTCTTCGCGCCGCGAGAAGCCGTGGCGCTCGCGCGCGAGTCGGGCTTCGCCGATGCGACGCATGTCTCGGCCGCAGACCTGAGCGAGCGCTACTTCGCGGATCGAAGCGACGGGCTGCGCCCGCCCGATGGCGCGGAAGACCTTCTGGTCGCAAGCGTCCAGGGGTCCTAGGCGCCTTTGCGCGTCGACGGCAGCGCGAGGTTCGTGAACGCCCGCAACAGCCACTCGACCGGCCCGTAGGCGAAGCGCCCCATCCACCAGCGGCTCAGCGGCAGCTGGCAGCCGAAGATGGCGAAGGCGATCCCCATCGCCGCGAGCGGCGGCGTCGCGCCGATCCAGCGCAGCCCGTAGGCCAGGAACAGCCAGGCGCACACCGCCGACTGCAGCAGGTAGTTCGACAGCGCCATGCGCCCCGCGGGCGCGAGCCAGCTTTCGAGCACGCGGCCGCGCGGGGTGCGGAACAGCAGCACCAGCGCGCACGCATAGGCGGCGCTCAGGAACGGTGCCGTGAGCAGCGTGACCGAGAGCTCGAGGAAGTCGCGCACCGAGCCATCGACACGCATCGCCGACTGGGCATAGAAGGCCGCGCCCGGCAGCCCCACCACCAGTCCCCAGGCCAGCACGCGCCGGAACAGCGGCAGGCGCGCGCCGGTATCGGCCAGCAGCGCATGCCGCCCCGCGACGAAGCCCGCAAAGAACATCGCGAGCGCCGTCGGTGCCTGCACCAGCGCCGTGAGCCACCAGATCTGCGACAGCTCGCGCAGGTGCTGCACGATCACCGTCATCGGCGTGCCACGGTAGGCCACCAGCGCCGAGGCAGCTTCCGCATAGGCGCTGCGCAGGTCCATCGGGCCGCCGCCCAGCGCGAACGACAGCAGCGCGCTCAAGGCCGCCCACAGCAGCGCGGTGCCCACCACCAGCGCGATGCCGGCGCCCAGCAGGAAGCGGTCGCCGCGCCGGTGCAGCAACAGCAGCACCACGCCGATCACGCCATAGGTCGTGAGGATGTCGCCCTGGTAGAGCAGCACCCCATGCGCCACGCCCAGCAGCCACAGCGCCAGCAGCCGGCGCGCCATGCGCGGCGCGAAGGCGCGGCCGGCGCGCTGCGCGGCCTCCTTCTGCAGCAGGAAGCTGTAGCCGAACAGGAACGAGAACAGCAGGTAGAACTTGGTCTCGAAGACGAAGGTGCGCACGATCACCGCGAGGCGCTCGGGCAGCGAATGCGCGAGCGGATCGGGCAGCCCCATGCCGTAGTAGGTCGAGGCGAAGGTCGCGATGTTGACCACCAGGATGCCCAGCAGCGCGAAGCCGCGCAGCGCATCGACCGTGGTCTGGCGCTGCGGCGCTTCGGCCTCGCTGGCTCCTCCCATGCGGCGCTCAGACCACCGGCGCGCGTCGGGGATCGGTCACCGGGCAATGGCCGTGCACCTCGAGCAGACGCAGCAGGTCCTCGGAACTGCGCGCCTTGGCCCAGTCGCGCTCGGTGTCGGAGATGCCCACCACCTGCAGGAAATCGAACTTGCCCGAGTCCAGCTGCGCCGTTGCCGGATAGTGCTTCGGCTGCGCCAGCACCACATGGCGCAGCACCGAGGCGGCCTTCTGCCCGATCGGCCCGCCCAGCGGGATGCGGTCGCCGTAGTCCAGCGGCGGCTTGTCCTCGCCGAAGCGTCCGTGCGCGAGCAGCACGTTGTAGGCCAGCAGCTTCTGGAGCAGCTTGACCGGCCAGGTCTCGCCGGCCTGCGACGGCACCTCGAGCACGAGCTCGGAGCCGATCCACGAGTAGTCCTCGGGGTCGTAGTCGGCGGGCTCGCCCTCCCAGGGCGTCGATCCGCCCGAGGTCGCGTAGAGCCAGGAGTTGCGCAGCGGCGTGGGCTCGAACTCGAACACGCCCAGGTGCAGCCAGCGCGGATCGATGTCCTGCGCGCCCAGCGCCGAGAAATCGTCGGGGCCCAGCACGAAGATGCCCTTGCGCTTCTCGCCGAAGAGCCGGGGGTAGAGCACTTCCTCGCGGTATTTCCAGACTTCTTCCATCGAGCTCATCGCGTTCTCTCCTCGTTCGGCGGGTGGCGTCGCACCCGATTAGATACCAGGCCCCGCGGCCACGCGCCGGCCCACGATCCGCCGGATCGCCTCGATCAGCAGCCGCGCACCCTCGCCCGTTTCGGCGCCGCGCCGCACCGTCATGCCCACCGGCCCCTCGGTGCTCGCGGTGTCGATCGCCACGCGCCGCAATTCGCCGCGCGCGATGAAGCCCTCCACCGCGCCCTGCGGCGCGAACCACACGGCGTCGGAGCGCTGCAGCAGCCCGAAGATGAAGCTGGTGTCGGTCGCCTCCACCAGCCGGTGCGGCAGTTCGAGGCCGCGCGCGATCAGGAAGGCATCGGCCGTGTGGCGGATCAGCGTGCCCGACACCGGCAGCACCAGCGGATGGCCGGCCAGCGCATCGAGCGGCGGCCGGCGCCGCGCGGCCAGCGGGTGGCCGGGACGCACGACCAGCAGCAGCGGCTCGCTGTAGAACTGCTCGAAGGCGAGATCGGCCATCGCCGAGGCCTGGGCCAGCCGCCCCAGCACGAGGTCGATCTCGCCCTGGCGCAGCTGCGTCATCAGCTGCGAGTTGGTGCCGCTCATGACCCGCACGCGCAATGCGGGATGGGCGGCATTCAGCTGCGCGACCGCCTCGGGCAGCAGGTTGGGCACCATGTTCGGCAATGCGCCGACGGCCACCAGCAACTGGTCGGCATCGGGCTGGTCCATGGCCAGGCCCATGCCCTCGCGCAGTCCGCGCAGCGCCGACACCGCGTGCCGCACCAGCACCTCGGCCGCGGGCGTGAGCTCGACGCCGCGGCGACGCCGCAGCAGCAGCTGACGCCCCACGATCTCCTCGAGCTCGGCGATGGTCTTGGAGACCGCCGGCTGCGTCAGCGACAGGGCCTCGGCCGAGCGCACCAGGTTGCGCTCCTGCGCCACGGTCACCAGGCACTGCAGGTGGCGCAGCTTCAAGCGTGAAAAGTTCATGGCTGACATGGCGGCTCTCAATGACGCAACAGGTTTTCAATATAACTATATGGAATATCTGGTGGAACAGCTTTCAGTTGTGCGCGCGGCGCGGCGCTCCTAGAGTGCGCCGACACGGAGACAAGGAAACACCCGCATGACCCCCCGCATCCCGAAGGGCCGGCGCCTGGCGCTCGCCAGCGCCTGCATGGCCGCAGCGCTCGTCCTGGGCCTCGGCACCCCGGCCGCCGCCCTGGCGCAAACCGAAGCCGCGTACCCGGCCAAGCCGGTGCGCTTCCTCACCAACTTCCCGGCCGGCGGGCCGCTCGACATCCTCGGGCGCGCGCTCGGCGAGGTGCTGCAGAAGGAACTGAAGCAACCCTTCATCGTCGACAACCGGCCCGGCGCGGGCGGCAACATCGGCGCCGACCTCGTGGCCAAGAGCCCGGCCGACGGCTACACCGTGCTGCTGAGCATCGACAGCACCTTCACCATCAATCCGCAGCTCTACGCCACGATGCCCTTCGCCGCGAAGGACCTGAAGCCGCTGATGATCTTCAGCTCCTCGGGCCTGGCCTTCGGCACGGCCGCCTCGGTCAAGGCGAAGACGCTGCCCGAGTTCGTCGCGCAGGCCAAGGGCGAGTCGGTCACCTTCGGCTCGGCCGGCAACGGCAGTCCCGGCCACATCGCCGCGGAGATCTTCGCCAACGCCACCGGCGCGAAGATCACGCACGTGCCCTACAAGGGCAACGCGCCCGCCGTGCTGGCGCTGCTCTCGGGCGAGGTGCAGGCCGGCATCCTGGCCACGCCGGGCCTGCTGCCGCACCTGCAGGCCGGCAAGCTGCATGCGCTCGCCGTCACCGGGCGCCAGCGCTCGCCGCTGCTGCCACAGGTGCCCACGGTGGGCGAGCTCGGGCTGAAGGACCTCGAGTTCGAGGTGCTCTATCTCGCGATGGTGCCGGCCGCCACGCCCGAGCCCGTGATGCAGACCTTGCGCACCGCGCTGCAGGCGGCGCTGGGCCGGCCCGAGGTGAAGGCGCGGCTCGCCTCGCTCGACATGGTGGCGCTCGGCGAGACCGGTGCCGCGGCCGCGGCGCACCTCGACGGCAACCGCGAACGCTACGGCCGCATCGTCAAAGCCACAGGCATGAAGGTGGACTGAGAAGGTGTGAATGAACCTGCTGCGCGCCCCGATCTCGCACCTGCGGTCCTCACCGTACAAGGTACGGCTCCGGTCCCCGGCGCGACCTCGGGGCGCTCGCTACGGTTCCTTCACACCTTCTGAGATGCACCGCTCAGCGCGCGGCCGCCGACTGGCGCCTGCCGCGGTCCGCCTTCGGCAGCACCGCCTGCGCCACCATGCGCTCGGCCCGCTCCTGCAGCCGGTGCAGCGCCGCGTCGAAGCGCTCGGCCTCGCCGGCATCGAGCGCGCCCATCAGCTCGGCATTGATCGCCGTCACGAGCGGAAAGAGTTCGTCGTAGAGCGCCTGCCCGCTGTCGGTGAGCCCCAGCCGCACCTGCCGCCGGTCGCCCGCGCGCGCCACGCGCGAGACCAGCTTCTTGGCCACCAGCGAACCCACGGCCTTCGAGGTGCGCGCGCGGTCGAGCTGCGCATGCTCGGCCAGTTGCGAGGAGCCGAGCTCGCCGCGGCTCGCGAGCGTGGCGATCAGCCGCCATTCGCGGCGCGTGATGCCGAAGCGTCCCTCGCACAGGCGGATCACCATGCTGCCGGCCACCGCGAGCAGGCGCGAGAGGCGGTAGAGCAGCAGGTCGTCGAGCGGACGGCGCGGCGCCGCGCCGGCGTCCACGGCCGTCCTCGCGGTGGCCTTGGCCGGCTTGCGGGCGGTCGCTTTCACGGGCACTTCGGCGGGCATGGGTATCTCGCGCGGGTAAATCCGGGGAATGGTTGATTTGATCAATCGACTGTAGCGTCTCCAGAATCGTCCGCAGCCGCGGGCACACGACCCGCCAGAACGGCGCCATTCGGAGACTTCGCCCCATGCCTTCCCCCACGCACGCTTCCCACCTGCCCGCTCCCGGCCGCCGCCGGCTGGTTGCCGCGCTCGGCGGCCTCGCGCTCGCGCCCGCGCTGTCGCGCGCCCAGGGCTTCGCGCCGGGCCAGCCGATCAAGGTGCTGATCGGCGTGCCCGCGGGCGGCACGCAGGACGTGCTCACGCGCGCCATCGCGCACGAGGTGCGCGACAGCCTCGGTCCGCTGATCGTCGACAACCGCTCGGGCGCGGCCGGCCGCATCGCGGTGGACACGGTCAAGACCGCGCCGCCCGACGGCCACACGCTGCTGCTGGGCACGGCCGGCATGATGACCATGTTCCCGAGCGCCTACCGCAACCTCTCCTACGACCCGATCAGGGACTTCGTGCCGATCCTCAACGCGGCACGCTTCGAGCTGGCGCTGGTGCTCAACAAGGACGTGCCCGCGAACACGCTGCCCGAGTTCATCGCCTGGGCCAAGGCGCAGGGCGACAAGGTCAGCTTCGCCTCGTACGGCGCCGGCACGCCCTCGCACTTCCTCGGCGAGATGCTCAACCGCGCGGCCGGTCTGAAGATGGTGCACGTGCCCTACCGCGGCTCCACGCCCGCGCGGCAGGACGTGATGGGCGGCACCGTGCCGGTCTATTTCGACACCGTGGGCGGCGCGCAGCAGATGCTGCCCTCGGGCCGAGTCAAGGTGCTGGCCACCAGCGGCGAGAAGCGCTCGCCGCTGATGCCCAACCTGCCGAGCTTCGTCGAGGCCGGCTACAAGGACGTGGTCGCCACCGCCTGGTTCGCCTACTACGCGCCGCTCAAGACGCCGCAGCCCGTGGTCGAGAAGCTGCGCGCCGAGTTCGCGCGCGCCGTCAACAAGCGCGAGGTGCGCCAGATGCTGCTGCAGAACGGCATGTACCCGGTGGCCGACACGGGCGACGCGCTCGTGAAGACCATGCGCGAGGACACGGCACGCTGGGCCGGCATCATGAAGGCCGTGAATTTCCAGGCCAACGACTGACCCCCTACATCCATCAAACGCAAAGGAGGAAGAACCCATGCACCCGAAACACAAGATCACCCGCCGCCTCGCCGGCCTGATGGCCATCGCCGGCCTCGCGACGGCGCTCGCCGCCACCGGCGCCGCGGCACAGCCGCTCGACGGCCCGCTGCGCATCGTCGTCGGCTATGCGCCCGGCGGCGCCACCGACCGCGTCGCGCGCATCGTCGGCGACAAGCTCGCGTCCAAGCTCGGCGTGCCGGTCATCGTCGACAACAAGCCCGGCGCGGGCGGCCGTCTCGCGGCGCAGCAGGTCAAGGTCACGCCCGCGAACCAGAACGTGCTGATGCTCGCGAACCCCGCCGTGATGGTGGTGGCGCCGCTCGTCTTCAAGGACAACGGCTACGACGCCGAACGCGACTTCGTGCCGGTGTCGCACGTCAACGACTACGACTTCGCGCTCGCCGTGTCGCCCACGCTGCCGGTGCGCGAACTCAACCACCTGCTGGCGTGGATGCGCGCCAACCCGCAGCAGGCCAACGTGGGCGTGCCGGCCACCGGCAGCCTGCCGCACTTCTTCGGCCTCATGGTCGGCGAGAAGGCCAAGGTCCAGACCCAGGTCATCGGCTACCGCGGCTCGGCGCCGCTGCTCAACGACCTGATCGGCGGCCAGGTGCCGATCGCGGTCGACACCGAGGACGTGGTGATCCCGCAGCACGACGGCGGCAAGCTGCGCATCCTCGCGATCTCGGGCGCCAAGCGCTCGCCCTTCGCGCCCTCGGTGCCCACCTTCAAGGAAGCCGGCCTCGACCTCGCGGCCAGCGGCTGGAACACCTTCTTCGCGCCCGTCACCATGCCGCGCGAGAAGGTCGAGCGCCTCGCCACCGCGATCCGCGAGGTGATGCAGGACCCCGACACGGTGCGCAAGTTCACCGACTCGAAGATGACGCCGGTGGTCAGCACCCAGGCGCAGACCGCCGCGATGCTCAAGGCCTACCGGCTGCAATGGGGCCCGGTGGTGCAGAAATCGGGCTACCAGCCCTGACCCTTTCCCGGCCCATCGGGCCCTCGACACCATGACAAGACCCAACATCATCTTCATCGTCGCCGACGACCTCGGCTATGCCGACCTCGGCTGCTACGGCGGCCGCGACGCCGCCTTCGGCCCGGTTTCGCCGGTGCTCGACGGCCTCGCCGCCAACGGCCTCAAGCTCACGCAGGGCTACGCGAACTCGCCCGTGTGCTCGCCCACGCGCTTCGCGATGATCACGGCGCGCTACCAGTACCGGCTGCGCGGCGCGGCCGAGGAGCCGATCAACAGCAAGAGCCGCGGCAGCAGCACGCTGGGCCTGCCGGTCGACCATCCCACCCTGCCCTCGCTGCTCAAGGCCAGCGGCTACCGCACCGCGCTGATCGGCAAGTGGCACCTCGGCTATCCGCCGAGCTTCGGTCCGCTGCGCTCGGGCTACGAGGAGTTCTTCGGCCCGATGTCGGGCGGCGTCGACTACTTCACCCACTGCGACTCCAGCGGCCGCCACGACCTCTGGTACGGCGAAGAGGACAGGCAGGAAGAGGGCTACCTCACCGACATCCTCTCGAAGCGCGCCGTCGACTTCGTCGAGCGCATGGCGCAGCAGCCTTCCGAAGAGGCCAAGCCCTTCTTCCTGAGCCTGCACTACACCGCGCCGCACTGGCCGTGGGAAACGCGCGACGATGCCGGCAAGGCGCCGCTGGTGAAGGACAACCTGTTCGACCTCGCGGGCGGCAACATCCACGTCTACCGCCGCATGATCCATCACATGGACGAGGGCATCGGCTGGATCATGGCCGCGCTCGAGAAGCACGGCATGGCCGACAACACGCTGGTGGTCTTCACCAGCGACAACGGCGGCGAGCGCTTCTCCGACAACTGGCCGCTGGTCGGCGGCAAGATGGACCTGACCGAAGGCGGCATCCGCGTGCCATGGATCGCCCACTGGCCCGCCGTCATCGCGCCCGGCGGCGAGAGCGCCCAGCACTGCCTGACCATGGACTGGTCGGCCACCATGCTCGACGCGGCCGGCGTGCAGGCCGATCCGGCCTATCCGCTCGACGGCGTCTCGCTGATGCCCGTGCTGAAAGACGCGAAGCACGGCTTCCGCCGCCCGCTGCACTGGCGCATGAACCACCGCGGCCAGCAGGCGCTGCGCGACGGCGACTGGAAGTACCTGAAGGTCGACGGCAACGAGTACCTGTTCAACATCCCCGCGGACGAGCGCGAGCGCGCCAACCGCGCGAAGCAGGAGCCCGAACGGCTCGCGGCGATGCGCGAGGACTGGCTCGCCTGGAACGCGACCATGCCGCCGATTCCGGAGGATGCGACGGTGAGCCTGGGGTATTCGGTGAAAGACATGCCGCAGCGCTGAGTTGCGGCGCGCTGAGCCTGGCGGGACTAGAGCTTCTCGGCCAGCGCCTTCGACTGCGCCTCGAACTTGGCCGGGTTCGAGGCCTTCAGCTTCACGAGGTTCTGCAGCTTCCACTGGATGGCCGGCATCCCGGAAAGATGCGGCACATCGAGCCGCTCCCAGTCGGGGGCGGCATTGGCCAGGCTCAGGAGGAAGGCCCGCTCGTCCGCATCGAGGCCCTGCTGGAGCGTGGCGATCATCCGGTCGCGCGCGGCCAGCAGCGCATCCAGTTCCACGGGCTCGGTGGTCATGCCCACGAAGTTGCTTTCGAACGCCTGGCGCACGTCGCGCAACGGCGGAAACAGGACCTCGTCGATCGGCCTGTTGTGGCTCGCCAGATAGACCACGAAAGCACGACGGATGCCATCGGTGATACCGCCGTGCGCCAGCAGTTGCATCACGTCGAAGAGATCACGCGGATGCTGGCGGTCCATGGCGGCGACCAGCTTGCCGCCATAGACGTCTTCGAGCGATACCACCGGGATTTCCAGCTCGGCCTGCAGCACTTCCTGCGCCTTGACACCCAGCCCCGTGAGGGCGACTGGTCGCACGGTTCCGCGCATCACGTAGTTGACCTCGACCTTGACCTCGATGCCGTCGCGCTTCACCAGGAGCTTGCTCTCGCCCGCATCGGGCGCGCCCGCGAGACGGGTCTGGAAACCTCTGCGCCCGAGCGTGGCGGCGGCCTTGCCGAGACGCGTCTTGATCGTGTCGAGCGCCGCTTCGCGCGACAGCGTGTGGTCGGGCAGGACGAGGTCCAGGTCGACCGACAGCCGCGGCATGTCGCGCACGAAGAGATTCATGGCCGTGCCGCCCTTGAGCGCGAAGGTGTCGTCCTCGAAGACCAGGGGCGCGACCTGCGTCAGCAGGCGTGCGGTCCGCAGGTAGATCTCGTTCACGACTTCAGGACCAGCAGGCCCTCGCGGGTCTGGCCGACCCAGGGCCGGTCGCCACCGGTCGGCAGCTTGGCCGGGTCGAGCTTCTTCACCCACGGCAGCGACAGCTCGCGTCCGAGCTGAAGGCACAGGCGCACCGTCTTCACGCTGGTGCACTGGCGCAGCAGTTCCGCGAGCACCGAGGGGCGCAGGCCGTAGGCGCCCTCCGCCAGCTCGCGCGCCTCCGTCAGCGGCTGGCGCACGCCCACCTCGCTCAGCAGTTCGAGGAACGCGCGCTCGGGCGCCGATACGTTCGGCGCCTCGGCACGGCCCTCGAAAGGGCCCGCGTGCCGCATGCCGGTGACATCGCTGCTGAAGAGGTGCTTGCGGTGGTAGTCGGCAGCGAAGACCCGGGTGAACCAGTCCGGCAGGCTGGCCGACTCGAGGCCGTAGAGATGCAGCATCGGCGCCTGCGAAACATGGTGGCGCACCCCGTGCCAGTCGAGCGCCGATTTGCCGCCCACATGCAGGCCGGGAATCTGGCGCTGGAGCAGCAGCAGGCTCGGGTCGCGCTGCAAGGGCGTGTCGGGACGGCAGTACACGCCGCGCGCCAGCCGTACCAGCCATCCCGCGCGCACATAGTGGACGGCGAGGTCGCCGGAGATACCCTCGCGCGCCAGGTCCTCCGTCGTGACGGGGGTTCCGCCCGGAAGCTGGCTCAGGAGAGCATTTAGTTTGGACCGATTTGTCGTAGTCACACTACGATTATTCA
The DNA here is from genome assembly GCF_057809595.1 of Variovorax sp. FG153. Taxonomy (NCBI): domain Bacteria; kingdom Pseudomonadati; phylum Pseudomonadota; class Betaproteobacteria; order Burkholderiales; family Comamonadaceae; genus Variovorax; species Variovorax sp. FG153. The sequence goes on along the minus strand of NZ_JBMDKG010000047.1, from coordinate 4,474 downwards.
GACAATTCGAAGCACCGGCAAGAATTCGATTTATCCTACTTATCGTAGCCTGACTACGATTTCACGAAAAAATCAAAATCATCCGGTCACGTCGCCTCGGATTCCACGGTCGTCCTGGACATCCCCAGGCTCCACAACCTCAGCGCCACATGGATCTCCAGCGCCCGGCTCGCGCTGCCCCAATGCCCCAGCAGTTCCTCGACGCTCGCGAGCCGCTGACGCACGGTGTTCACATGGATGCCCATGCGCGCCGCGGTGGTCTTGGCGTTCTGGTTGCAATCGAAATAGGCCAGCAGGGTCGAGGTGAGCTCCGCGCCGCGCTTCCTGTCGTGGCTCGTGAGCGCGCCGATGGTGGCGTCGAGGAAGGTGTTGAGGCTGCCCTGGTCGTGGGTCTCGAACAGCACCGAATAGAGCGCCATCTCGTTCTGCCCGACGATGGCGCCGCGCATGCCCAGGCGCCCCAGCACGGGCAGCGCGCGGCGCAGCGCGGCGTACAGCGCGGGCATCTCGGCCGGCGACTGCACGGGCCGCGACAGCACGCCACGGTAGGCATCGCCGAGCTCGCGCCGCGCGAAGGCGGTGACGGCCTCGAGCACGTCCTGCGCGCGGGTCGCGGCGCAGACGATGGCGAGCGCGCCGTCGACCTCGTCGAACACCTGCTCGGACATCGGCGCGCCGGCGCGCAGGCGCCGGGCCCAGAAGCCGGGCCGGGGCTCGGCCATCTCGACCACCATCAGCGAGATCGGCTGCGAGAGATCGAGCCCGAAGCGCTCGGCGCGGTCGCGCGTGAGCGCGGGCTCGTCCTGGCGCGGCGAGATCAGGGTGCGCAGCAGCGCCGCCACCTCGCGGCTCTTGCCGGCCTCCACGCGCTCCTGTGACAGCAGCACGATGCCGATGATGCTGGAACTGCGCTCGAAGGTGCGCAGCGAGGTCTCGCGCAGGTCCTGGTGCCGGAACAGCAGCACGGCACCGAGCACCTCGTTGCCGCCGAGCACCGCGATGGCGCGGCACAGCTCGCCGTCGCGCTCGTAGGCCACCACCGAGCGGCCGGCCTGCCGGCTCTCGCGCAGCGCCTTCGCGAGCGCGGCGCTGTGTTCGTCGTTCGGCGCGTGGGTGTCGGCGGCCGTGCCCTCGTAGCCCGGCGCCAGCGCGCGGCCGATGACCTGGTGGGCCTCGTCGAGCACCAGCACGCCGCCGTTGAGCAGCTGCGCGATCGATTCGCACAGCGCGCCCAGCGACGCGCCCTTGGCCAGCAGCGAGGTCAGCTGCTCGTGCGCCTCGGCCGCGCCCTGGACGTCGCGCACGTGCCGCTCGAGTTCGCCACGCGCCTGGTCGGCATGCGCGAGCGCGTCCTTCGCTTCGGCGAAGGCCTTGGCGTTCTCGATCGCCACCGCGGCATGCGCGGCCAGCGTGCAGAGGATCGACACGTTGAGCGCCGTGTGCGTGCGGTGGTAGCGGTCGGCCACGAACAGCAGGCCGATCACCTCGTCGTCGCGCATCAGCGGCGCGCCCACCAGCGCGGCCACGCCCTCGTCGCGAAAGATGTCGTCGAGCGTGGGGTCGTGCGCGAAGCGGTTGTCGTGCAGGTAGTCGGGCGTGAAGAAGGGCAGCCGCGTCGTCATCACGATGCCCGCGATGCCGAGGTTGCGTCCCACGGTCATGCGGCCGGTGCGGTCGGAGATCGCGCCGTCGGCCACCACCACCTGGAACGCGCCGGTCGCGCTGTCGTAGACCGTGAGCCAGCACAGGTGCGAGCCCATCAGGTGGCGCGCGCGCTTCACGATGGTCTTGAGCAGGCCCGTGAGGTCGAGCCGGCCCGAGAGGTCCTGCGCCGATTCGATCACCGCGAGCATGCCGCGCTCGCGCTGCTCGTGCAGCTCGAGCCGGTTGCGCAACGCCATCGCCATGCGCACCAGCTCGACCAGGCTGGACTTGCGCCGCAATGCATCGGGCAGGGCTTCCACGGCCGCGAGCCGGCCGGCGAATTCTTCCGCGGGTGCATTCCGGTGCAGCAGGCCGATGAGTTCGGCGGCGATCTCGTCGGCCGCCTGCTCGCTCGCATCGCGCGAGGAGCCCGCCGCGCGCGGTCGTTCGGTGGACAGGGATGACATAGGGCCGCGAAGGCTAGCAGAACGATGCGGCCATGCCCATGGGTCCGATCCCTCTCCCCTCGCGCCGCGATGGCGATCGCGAGCACCGCATCACATCGGGAGGGGGTCGCCAGTGTGCGCGACGCACATAGTTTTGAAGCGGTGCTTTCAAGACACTGACCGTGAAGCGAGAGCGCCATGGCGCCCGCATGGACACAACGAGACACCACAGGAACCCATGAGCATCATCGATTCACTGCGGCCCGCGCCTGGCCTGCGGGTGCTGATCAGCGCGGGCGCGTCCGGCATCGGCGCGGCCATCGCGCTGGCCTTTCGCGAGACCGGCGCGCGCGTGCATGTCTGCGACATCGACCGCCTCGCGCTCGACCGCATGGCACGCGAGGCGCCCGAGATCACCTCGAGCATGGCCGACGCCTCGGTGCCCGAGGACGTGGCGCGCGTGTTCGACGACGTGGAAGGCGCGCTCGGCGGGCTCGACGTGCTCGTCAACAACGTCGGCATCGCGGGCCCCACCGGCGCGCTGCAGGACCTGCAGCGCGGCGACTGGGAGCGCACGGTGGCGGTCAACCTCAACAGCCAGTTCTATTTCGCGCAGCGCGCGATCCCGCTGCTCAGGCGCTCGCAGGCCAACCCCTGCCTGATCGCGATGAGCTCGGTCGCGGGCCGGCTCGGCTATCCATTCCGCACGCCCTACGCATCGACCAAGTGGGCCATCGTCGGCCTCATGAAGTCGCTGGCCATCGAGCTCGGCCCGCATGGCGTGCGCGTCAACGCGATCCTGCCGGGCACGGTCGAGGGCGAGCGCATGAACAGCGTGATCGGCGCGCGCGCCGCCACCGCGGGCGTGTCGGTCGAGGCCATGCGCGCCGAGTACCTGCAGAAGATCTCGCTGCGCCGCATGGTCACGCTCGACGACGTGGCGGCGATGGCGCTGTTCCTCTGCTCGCCCGCGGCCCGCAACCTCACGGGCCAGGCGATCAGCGTCGACGGGAACATGGAATACCTCTGAACGCCGACGAGCGGCCCACCCCTTTTTTCAAGAAGCATGGAGACATCAATGCGCAGATCCGCCCCCTTCCCCTTCTCGTTCAACGCCGCCGCGTCGGCCCTGGCCTGTTCGCTGGCGCTGCTGTCGGCCGGTGCCTCGGCCGCGCCCGTGAAGATCGGCGTGCTCGAGACGCTGTCGGGCCCGCAGGCCTCCTCGGGCCAGGCCTACCGCACGGCCGTGCGCTTCGCCATCGACCAGATCAACGCGGCCGGCGGCTGGAACGGCGAACCGGTGCAGCTGCTCGAGTACGACAACCAGGGCGGCCCCGCGGGCGCGGCCGACAAGCTCAAGGCGGCCGCGGCCGACGGCGTGCAGCTGATCGTGCAGGGAGCCTCCTCGGCCATCGGCGGCCAGATCACCGAAGACATCCGCAAGTACAACCTGCGCAATCCCGGCAAGGAGATGATCTACATCAACGTGGGCGCCGAGGCGCTGGAGCTCACGGGCGAGAAGTGCAACTTCCACCACTTCCGTTTCAGCGGCGACGCGCAGATCCGCACCAAGGCGCTGGTCAGCGCGATGAAGCAGGCCAACGCGCTCGGCACCCGCGTCTATTCGATCAACCAGAACTACTCCTGGGGCCAGGACATGGAGCGCGCCATCGTCGACAACGCATCGGCCGGCGGCTACCAGGTGGTGGAGAAGACCCTGCACGACGTCAACAAGGTGCAGGACTTCGCGCCCTACGTGGCGAAGATCAGCGCCGCCAAGGCCGACTCGGTGCTCACCGGCAACTGGTCGAACGACCTGCTGCTGCTGATGAAGGCCTCGAAGTCGGCCGGCCTCAAGGTGCGCTTCGGCACGGTCTTCCTCGACCAGCCCGGCAACATCGCGAACGCGGGCGATCTCGCGGTCGGCCATTTCGTGGCCCACACCTTCAACGCCGAGGCCGCCGGTGCCGAGGGCGAGCGCTTCGTGGCCGACTACAAGGCCAGGACCGGCCACGCGCCGGCCTTCATCGAGCCGCAGACCGTGTTCGGCATGGCGATGGTGGCCGATGCGCTCAAGCGCACCAAGCCCGAGAACGGCGCGCTCAACGTCAACGCGCTGGCCCGCGCGATCGAGACCGCGAAGATCAAGACCCCGATGGGCGAGATGAGCATGCGCGCGGCCGACCACCAGGCGCTGCTGCCGATGGTGGTGTCGACCGTGACCAAGGACGCGCGCTACAAGGCCGACGACACCGACATGGGCTTCAAGCCGGTGAAGCGCTTCACGGCCGAGGAAGCCTCGACGCCCGCGCAGTCGAGCTGCGCGATGAAGCGCCCGGGCTGAGCGCCCGCGCGCTCCCCTCCCCGGGGGGGGGGGGGGGGGG